>NZ_DAIOFX010000192.1:0-1039 GCF_036745535.1 Dissulfurispira sp. | reverse complement strand
AGGAGGTCTTTATGACGCAGGCATTGGCAGAAAGGGAGACAGGAAGCCGTTCAGTGGGTCAGGAGTATGTAACATTCAGTCTTAATAATGAAGAGTATGCCTTTGATGCCCTGAATGTCAGGGAGATCATCGAATTCGGCAATGTTACAAAGGTTCCCCACCTCCCTGATTTTTTCAAAGGCGTTATTAATCCTCGGGGCACAATAACCCCGGTTGTTGATTTGAAGCAGAAATTCGGGATGGAATCCGGAAACTATCAGAGGCACACATGTGTAATCGTTACAGAGTTTTCGAAGGGTGTAATGGGGGTTATTGTGGATGCCGTATCCGATGTCATGTATTTGCCTGATGAATCCATCTCATCCACGCCGTCCTTCGGGACAAAGATAAGGACAGATTTCATTAAGGGAATGGGAAAGGTAGGAGACAGGCTGGTGCTTATACTCGATATCGACAAGGTGCTTACAGAGGAAGAGGCATCGATAATCGGCGAACAACTGGCAGTTGACACTGCCCGGCAGGAAGGAGGGTTATCATGAGGATGACGATTTCAAAAAACTTTATTTTGGCATAGGGGTGTTGGCAGTAGTGCTTATTGGACTCGCCGCATTTTCACAGATGGGTATTAAGAAGACAAAATCAGATCTTACATTGGTTCAGGAATATCCCGAACTGCAGGCACTGTTGGGTTCAAGGACAATAGACCATTATAAGTGGGCAGAAGGGCTTGGAGTAGGCACGCTTTTATTAGGAAAGGAGTTTACCGGACAGATCGACCACACAAAATGCGAGCTGGGTAAATGGTATTATTCCTACAAGCCGCCAAAAGAATTGGAGGATGAATTCAAAAAAATAGAAGAACCGCATAAGAGGTTCCATGCCACAGCGCCAAAGATATTAACCGCCTTAAAGGAAGGGAAGCGTGATCAGGCAATGAAGATTTATCAGGAAGAGACAATGCCTGCCCTGACAGCAACACAGGAGGCATTGACAGAGATGAGGGTCGGGGTCAAGAAACTGATAGACAGGGAGATAGCAG
>NZ_DAIOFX010000191.1:0-1081 GCF_036745535.1 Dissulfurispira sp. | reverse complement strand
GTATCTCTCCTCCTTTCGTCTCCGCATAAAATCTTGATTATTAGAATTAGCAAAAATCATTCCAAAATAAAACAGGTAAAGGAAAAGGTAGAGACAAAGAAAATACTACAAAAAGAGGCGTAAAAAGGTATGTTTCCCTTTACTTTGCCTTTACCTTTACCTTTACCTTTACCTCTACCTGTCTTTGCTGCCTGTAATTACTGAGGGATTTTACTCACACGGTGGGGGAAATTTAGCAGAAATTACTTTCTATGGCAGGTTGTGCACAATGAGCTTCCTGTATTTGATTTTCTCAGGAACATTCCCCTTGTTGCATCCTGCGGGTCATGGCATGAGCCGCATTCGACCTTGCCGCTATACAGCTTCACATCTGTCCATCCGGCAGAGAAGTCCGGCGGGATATTAAAGAACTCAGGCAGGTTGGTGGGATATGACATGGAGATCGGGTGATCATCCCTTAAATCTGGGCCAATTGTAAAATGGGGATTAAGACCAGATGGCCCGCTTCCACCCGCATGGCACTTGCTGCAATTCGGAGAAGAAGGCGTGCTCGAGTTGGCATCCGATCTCAATTTATGAGTATCCGTGTAATTAACAGCGCTCGATGCACCTGCATCGTCATGGCAGGTCAGACAGGCAAGGGAATATGAGCCGGGCTGTATACCTGTAGAGGTCTTCATTGTCGGACTCGAGTACATTACAAAGGCACTGAGGTTTGAGATATTCCTGTTCCATGCCGGACTGATGCCTGGGAGCCGGATTGCGCCATGTATGGCAGAATATACAGGGGTCTGTTGTCGTTGGCGTGGTAAGGTCGTGCTTTGTGCCGGAAACGCCTGCGGCATAAGCCAGTACATAGGATAGAAACAGACTTGCCACCCATACAAGTAAAGAAATTATCTTAGAGCTATGCTTCATGGATAATGATACAAAAAATAAATTATAAAAAAGATAAAAACTGTTCTTATAGCCTTGTTTATAGTCGCATTCTTATTGCAAAAGTCATTCCAAAATAAAGAAAGAAAAGCAGGTTTTACAACAGGCTCTATGAGATTATATTTGCTGTAATCTTTTGTAACGA
>NZ_DAIOFX010000190.1:0-1150 GCF_036745535.1 Dissulfurispira sp. | reverse complement strand
TAAGCGGGCCTTCCAATGGAGATTATCTCTTAGTGATAGACGAATCCCATGCCACAGTCCCGCAGATAAGGGGCATGTATGAGGGTGACCGTTCAAGAAAGCAGACCCTCGTTGATTATGGGTTCAGACTGCCCTCTGCCCTTGATAACAGGCCTTTGAAATTCGAAGAGTTCGAGCACCGGACAAATCAGGTGATTTACGTTTCTGCAACACCTGCGGAATACGAGATCGAAAAATCAGGGGGAAGGATTATCGAGCAGGTTATAAGACCGACAGGCTTGATGGATCCAAAAATGATAGTAAGGCCTGTAAAAGGACAGGTGGACGACCTCCTTGGAGAGATAAGGACAAGGGCAGAGAAAGGTGAGAGGGTTTTGGTTACAACATTGACGAAGAAGATGGCAGAGGATTTGACAGACTATTATACTGAACTCGGTGTAAAGGCAAGGTATCTGCACTCTGACATAGACACGCTTGAAAGGGTGGAAATATTGCGGGACCTGAGGCTCGGACAATTCGATGTGCTTATAGGCGTCAACTTATTGAGGGAAGGACTTGATCTTCCAGAAGTTTCCCTCGTTGCTATTTTTGATGCTGACAAGGAAGGCTTTCTCCGCTCCGAGCGCTCTTTAATCCAGACAGCAGGCCGTGCAGCAAGGAATATAAATGGAGAGGTTATCCTCTATGCAGATACAATAACACGCTCCATGAAAAGGGCATTGGACGAGACAGAGAGGAGAAGGAAAATCCAGTCTTCATATAACAAGAAAATGAAAATAACTCCGGAGACTGTAAAGAGCGAGATAAAGGACATCCTCGGCTCTATTTATGAATCCGATTACTTTACAGTCCCTGTAGCTGCTGAAGAAAAGGCAGAATACGAATTAAGCGAAGATGCCATTAAAAAACTCGAATCGGAAATGAAAGAGGCTGCAAAAAATCTTGATTTTGAAAAGGCAGCACAGATAAGGGATAGGCTAAGGGGATTAAAAGAGAGTATGCTCAAGGTGGGGGTAAAGGGTATTTAAACGGAATTATGAAAACGACACCTAATTGATTTTATGAGATTTTTCCGTTTTAAAAATCTTTCGGATGTGATATAGTTTAAATAGTTTCCGGGAAAATACGGTAGTTCGTATAGTAATTGTTA
>NZ_DAIOFX010000189.1:0-1249 GCF_036745535.1 Dissulfurispira sp. | reverse complement strand
TAAGCAGTATGAAGCTATATATAAATTCAGGGGGATAATGTATGGCTGATATGAAGGATCCACAAAAAACAATGGTGATGATGAGCATCGAAAGGTTTCCTGTGGGATTAAGCGTTCCTTTTGACGTATATAAACGAGATGGCACTACCTATTCCTGCGCTTTGAAGAAATGGCAGAAATTTGATGATGCTGTCAAGGCTGAGTTAAAAAGCAAAGGCATCGTGTTTCTGTATGTTGAAGGAGAACCTGCAAAGGTCAATCAGTATTTTGATAAAAAACCTGCAGAAGATGAGTCCGCGAAAAAGCCTATGCCTCATACTCCAAAGAGAAGGAGGCGTACCATAATGTCAGCAGGCTTATTTTTACTGCTGGATCACAAGTGAATTTCAGCATATACAAGGTTTCGAACCTGCGCTATGAGCCTCTTATCGAAACTCTGCCGGAGAAGCCCGTGCCTGTTACGAATGCTATCTGCAATGCAGACGGCGACCTGGCGATTAAAGTGTCCGATCTGAAGCTGTATAGGGAATATCTCTTCTCGCAATCAAAAAAAAAATCAGCATCGGATAGTGCAACTAAGCTCACGACCGTCAAGGAATGCGCCAAAATGAGCGTCAGGGATGTTCTGTCGGATCCCGGCAATGCCCAGAACATTGACAATGTGGTAAGCTCGGCTAATCAGGTAATAAACATACTGAAACAGAAAGACACCGCGCTCAGCACAATGCTCACCAAAAACGCCCGTGACATGTATATTTACAACCACTCCCTAAATGTATCGGTGCTGTCGGCGGCTATGGCGTTTGCGATGGGCATGAACCAGAGCCAGATAGAAAAGCTGGCCCTTGGAGCCATGCTGCATGATATCGGCAAGAAAAATATACCGCCATCGATACTGTATAAAAGAGAGCGTTTGACAGACGAGGAGTTTGCCGTATGGAAGAAGCATGTCGCTGATGGCATCAATGTCCTGAGTCAGTCGGGACTGCATAGCGAATCTATCATTGCCGTGAAACAACATCACGAAAAACTATCTGGTACCGGCTACCCATACGGTCTAAAAGGAGCCTTTATCAATCAGTTTGGCAAGATCACGTCAATCGTCGATTGTTATGATTCCTTGACCACGCCACGTCCATTCAGAACTACCTATACTCCTTTCAACGCCCTGGACAAGATCATGAAAGAGACCACTGAAAAAGGTGATTTCGATTTAGAGCTTGTAAAACTTTTTATAAAGATACTGAAA
>NZ_DAIOFX010000188.1:0-1307 GCF_036745535.1 Dissulfurispira sp. | reverse complement strand
GGAACCTCATCTGATATATCCACCAGGATCAAATCAGCCTCTTTGCCTTCTTCTATGGAACCTGTCTTATCGGAAATTCCCACTGCCTTTGCAGGATTGGCGCTTGCCATATTTACTGCCTCATGGAGCGGAAGGATGTCGAGCCTTTCAATCGTAAATACAGCATGCAAGATGGTCATAGGCGAATAATCGGAACATAATATATCTCCATAACCAGACGATATGGCATTCCTCGCACTCAGGTTTTTTGCCTGTGAATCCCCCTCAAGACATTGGGGGCGCCGAGGCATACATAAATTCCATTATTTCTTGCAGCCCTCACTGCTTCCATCTTCACAGGGAATTCGGATATCCTGATCCCCATCTCGTTGAGCCACAGGATTTTTTCTTCTGAGTCATCGTCATGGGACGCCATGGGAATGTTCATGGATTTGCACAGGTCAACCACATAATCTATGCGCGATTTTACGGATTCCTTTGCAGACAGTTTTTTGCCTATGATTTTTGCAAGCTCTGCATCGCTTTTTTCATAAACCGTCCCGTAGTAATTTTTGAATGATGCGACCTCTTTAAACTGTCCCTGCCCTGGCGTGTGATCCATCAATGAAAAGAGATGGACATACCTGTCTCGCAAGAGCGCTTCCAGATATGGTATGGCGCCGTCATCTGTTATCTCAAAGCGCGCATGGACTTTAGTTTTTACATTTAGTTTTGGCGCAAGGCGGTTTATCTCCTTTATTATCTCCGAAGCCGTATTGTTACACCGCACCCCGATTTCGCCTTCTGCAAAGGACAGGGCGTGGAATATGGTTGTTATTCCGCAGGCCGCAAGTTTCTTGTCAAGTTCAAAGAGAGCAATGTTTACAGGGAAGAAGCTGTTTGGCCTCGGTTCTATCTCCTTTTCTATGGCATCACTGTGGAGGTCTATGAAGCCGGGCAGTAAAAATCTCTCCTGCGCATTAATTCTGTTCTGGTTGGAATTTATACTACCCTCTCTAATTTTTGAGATAATCCTGTCTTCAATTTTAATTGATGCACCTTTTAGTATCCCTGAAGGTAAAACTACTGTGGCATTTTCTATAACAAAATCCCTATTCTGCATATTTACTCTCTGGATTCACTCTGTATGTCCTGTCTGTAATGGACTCTATAAGTCTTCCGTCATGAAATATGCCTACCATTGAAGTCCCTTCGTTTCTCAGTTCCTTCAGCAATTCCATAACGATGGCAGTGGAATCCTTATCGAGGGAGGCTGTCGGCTCGTCAAGAAGCAAGAGCCTCGGCTTCCATATAATCGCCCTTGCGAT
>NZ_DAIOFX010000187.1:0-1318 GCF_036745535.1 Dissulfurispira sp. | reverse complement strand
TCCGCTAAAAAGCAATACTCTCCAGCTTTATTCTGTTAAGGAATGCACTTAAAACCCTGTTCCTCAAAATGCGGGTCAAAAGCAAAAACTGTTTTAATCGAAAGTTTGCGCATTATCTCAAAGCTTACGCAATCTACAAGACCAAGGTTCTTTCTCGATGCCGTAAGAAAGGCGCTTATGCCTGCCTCATGCGCGACATCATCGATCCACTCGATATTTATTAAAGGCAGTACATCTTCCTGAAATGTCCTGACGGATTCCATGCCAAGCCGCCGCTGTATAACCGCAAAACTTTCCAGAAGGATATAATTATTGCTCACAAGCACGGCATCAGAAGAGATCAGATTTATCCATAAATCTTTTGCCTCTGAATGATTCTCGTATCCTTGTTAAGAATAGCTACAAAAGCAGAAGTATCCATGAATACTGTCATTTATTTTCAATCGCCTCTACAAAATATTCATCATGTTTTTCTGAAAGATTTTTCAATCCGGAGCTAAAACGCCCTGCAGCCTCGATAGCCCTCCGGCGTCTCTCTTCAATATCAACCAATACTGCGGATTTTATCATTTTATCAATAGCCTGCCGTATCAGTTCCGCCACAGAAAGATGACGGGTTGTTGCAAGCCTCTTTAATGCCTCTGCCTGATCTTCTGTTAATTGAATTTGCGTTCTCACCATACACGCCTTCAGTGATTATGATTACATTTATGATTAAATGATAACAGAAAAGAAAATTATTGACAATGGAAAAGGCTGTAATAATGATGAAAAATGCGGCTGGCGGAGTTATTTGGCTCACGAAAATCCTTAAAAAGTAACATTTGCACTGCCGCATTTGGGACACTGTGGTGTTAGATAGTGTAAACTTTTTTGTGTAAAAACGAAATAGGGCAAAAAAGGGCGCACCTCCTATAAAATATTTTGTTACGCCAATTATCTGTTTTTAGCTTACCTGCCTCTTTTTTGAGTCGTTCGATCTCTTTCAGTGCCTCGTCAGCCCTTCTATTAGCATCCCTTAGCGATGCTTCCATCTCTTTTATCTTTCTGCTGTCCTTCCTAAGACTATCGAGAGACTTCGCAACCTCTTTAGTATCCGCAGATACTTTTACCTTAAGCCAATAGGTTTTTCCATCCCATTTTTCATCTACCACCTCTGCCCTTACGATTCCTGCAGACAGCACGGTTATCTGGTCTTTTGTAAGTTTAAAATCCTTTACTTCTGTCTCGCTTATAAGATATGTTCCGAATTCTTCAAGAAGGAGTCTCTTAACCATCTCAAGCGAAATAGTCCTGCTTGAATGTTTGCTGCCAAGCT
>NZ_DAIOFX010000186.1:0-1349 GCF_036745535.1 Dissulfurispira sp. | reverse complement strand
AGGAGGAGACGTGTCTGACAGGATTAAGGTGAAAAATCCCATCGTCGAAA
The DNA here is from genome assembly GCF_036745535.1 of Dissulfurispira sp. Classification (NCBI taxonomy): domain Bacteria; kingdom Pseudomonadati; phylum Nitrospirota; class Thermodesulfovibrionia; order Thermodesulfovibrionales; family Dissulfurispiraceae; genus Dissulfurispira; species Dissulfurispira sp. Next base: position 1,299 of record NZ_DAIOFX010000186.1, on the reverse strand, counting down.
TAGACGGCGATGAAATGACCAGGATCATATGGCATCTCATAAAGGAGAAGCTCATACTGCCTTTCCTTGATATCGATTTGAAATATTACGACCTCGGCATAAAACACAGGGATGAGACAGATGATAAGGTTACTGTTGAATCGGCGTATGCCATAAAGGAGTTCGGTGTCGGTGTAAAGTGCGCCACCATAACTCCCAATGCAGCCCGTGTAAAGGAATACAACCTCAAACAACAGTGGAAAAGCCCCAACGGGACAATCCGTTCAATACTGGACGGTACGGTATTCAGAAAGCCCATAATCATAAAAAATATTCCACCTGCAGTCCGCAAATGGAAGAAGCCGATCATTATAGGACGCCATGCATACGGAGACATATACAAGGATGTGGAGATTGTGGTCGATGGGCCCGGCACTGCAGAGATTGTCTTCACTCCCGAAGGAGGCGGTGAAAAGACCATATTGAAGATTTACGACTTCAAGGGCAAAGGCGTAATCATGGGAATGCATAATACTGAAAAGTCCATCAGGAGCTTTGCACAGTCATGTATAAATTATGCCCTCAGCGAAAAGGTTGACCTGTGGTTCGGCGCAAAGGATACAATTTCTAAACAGTATCACGGCTTTTTCAGAGATGTCTTTGCCGAGGAAGTGGAAAGGGTTAGAGACAAGTTTGGGCAGGCGGGAATACATTACCGTTACCTCCTGATCGATGATGCCGTTGCACAGGTGATAAAATCAGAAGGCGGCATGCTCTGGGCATGCATGAACTACGACGGTGATGTAATGTCCGATATGGTGGCAACAGGTTTCGGAAGCCTTGGTCTTATGACATCTGTTCTTGTATCACCGGATGGCAAATTCGAGTATGAAGCTGCGCATGGTACGGTGATGAGACACTATTACGAACATCTTAAAGGCAAGCCCACATCAACAAATTCCATTGCATCTATCTTCGCATGGACAGGCGCCATATCAAAAAGAGGAGAGCTTGACAACACACCCGATGTAATCAGATTTGCAAAGACTCTTGAAAGTGTTGTTATCCAGACAGTTGAAAGCGGCATAATGACAAAGGACCTGATGCTAATAGCAGAGCCTCCTGTAACAAAATATGCATTAACAGAAGAGTTTATCGATGCGGTTGCTGAGCGGCTGAAAAAGGCGATTTAGTCTCAAATCCAGCGATAAGGATGGGTCTCTGGAGTGAATAGTGATGTTTTGGTAACAGTTCTTTGCGACTGAAGCGTCAGGCAATGGTATAATCTCTTCGCTTCATTCTCGAATGGCATCCAGCCAT
>NZ_DAIOFX010000185.1:0-1364 GCF_036745535.1 Dissulfurispira sp. | reverse complement strand
TCCACTCAAAGTGAGCATAAACCAGTGAAAAATATTCATCCGCCTAAATGCTTTTGGAGTATCAGTATTTTCCGAGACATGCGCCTTCATAAAATGTGTTTTTCTGCGCCAAAAAGCAGTATAAAGAAAGCAAGCCATACGAGAATTTTGAAATCGAGCATCAGAATTGAAAGACTGCCGAAACCTTCCAAAAGCAAGCAGATAAATCATCGGGAATAACGCCGGCTCCATTGGGGCCGAGAAGTCCGAATGTCTCTCCACGCATTATCTCAAAAGAAACGGAATCTAAGGCACATTTCTCTCCGTAATACTTCGTCAGTCCCTTCACCAGAATCATCTGCACACCCCGTACGGAATGCAGATAATGCTGCCATTCATTGACAATATTTGAGCCTTAATGCCGAATACTTCACTGAGGGTCTCTTCTGTTATAACCTTTGCAGGAGTCCCGTCCCTGACCACATTGCCATGTTTCACTGCTATGATCCTGTGGCTGAACTTTGCAGCATGATTGAGGTCATGGATTACCATTATAACCGTAATATTATACTTCTCATTGAGCCGCTGCAGCAGTTCCATTATTTCAAATTGGTGATGGATATCCAAAAAAGTTATAGGCTCATCAAGAAGCATTATCCCTGTCTTTTGCGCCAGCGCCATTGCAATCCACGCCCTCTGCCTCTCTCCGCCCGAAAGGGTATTGACAGAACGGTAGGCAAAGCTTTCGATATTTGTTTCTTTCAATGCCCATCGGATTATTTCAGCGTCATCATTTCCATTACTGCCAAAAAAATTCCTATACGGAGTTCTGCCGAATGACACAAGGTCTTTTACAGTGATATCGTCCGGCGCGTGCGGCGATTGAGGAAGGATAGACATATCTCTGGCAACTACCCTTGCAGGGAGCGTGTGAATATCTTTGCCATTGAGAGCCACCACGCCTTTGCGAGGTCTGAGCAGCCTACCTATGCTTTTAAGCATTGTTGATTTGCCCGAACCATTCGCTCCTATTATAGAGACGATCTCTGGTTTTTCAAATCTGAGATTAAGCCCTTTTACAACGAGCCTGTCGTCATACGATAAATCCAATGATTCTAAAGATACGGTTTTCATCTTTTCATCGCACTTCTTAAAAGATAAAGAAAGAATGGGGCACCCAGAAACGCCATTAATACGCCAACCGGTATCTCCACAGGATTGAACATTATGAACGCAATACGACATCACAATTCCTACATTTTCCATTAGTTGTGAATTTTTAGCTCATCCTGCAAGACCCATTGGTTTTTATCCGAAGTTTAGATACAGCTATCACACATCAAGACCCCTTGCATCAAGGGTAGTTGGCAGAAGTCACCTTGAAG
>NZ_DAIOFX010000184.1:0-1413 GCF_036745535.1 Dissulfurispira sp. | reverse complement strand
CGCGTCCACCGAGGCCGCTGCCAGCGTCATTTCAGGTTCATCGCCCATCATCATTGCATATCCGGTCTTGCCCGAATATTCACCTCCGCTTCAGTAACGAGTATCTCTCCAAGATAAAAATCTGCACCAAATGAATCATTTGCCGCCATCATCAAAAGCCCTGTTTGAGGTTTTTTTATGATATTGATTTCTTCCTGCGGTATGAGGGCAATCAATTCCTCAATGGATTTTTCATCCATCTTCGTTATTACTGAATTAATTTCCATCACTCCACTACTCCATAACTCCATCGCTACACCACCTTCTTTCTTAAGTATGAAGAGAGCCGGTCAACGAGCATGACGGTAAGAAGGATTATAAGTATCAGGGTTGCAGTCTTCTGATACTCAAAGAGCTTCATGCTCATGACAAGATCAAAGCCGATTCCTCCTGCACCTACTATTCCCATAACTGTTGACGCCCTGATATTCCTGTCGAGGATGTAAAGGTTGTAGCTGTTAAACAGGGGCATAACCTGCGGGAAGACAGAATGGCTTATCCTCTGAATGAACCTTGCACCGGTTGCCTCAATCGCCTCAACCGGTTTCGGATCTACATTTTCAATTGCCTCTGCATAAAACTTTCCAAGAAATCTGCTGTGTGAATTGCAATTGCCAGGACTCCTGCAAAAGGACCAAGACCAACTGCGGCAACAAATATAAGGGCAAACATGAGTTCAGGCATTGCCCTGAAAAAATTGGAAATCTCCTTCATTATGTTATAGATAACAGGAGCGTGTATTACATTCCTCGCTGAGAGCGCACCCATGGGAATGGATATTAGAATGGCAAGGAATGTGCCGCTTATTCCCATTCCAACAGTTTCCAGCATCAATTTTACATAGACGGATATGCCGGAGAAATCAGGCGGGAATATGCCTTTTAAAAATTCCCATATTCTCGGTATGCCATAAGCTATCTCCTTAAAATTTACAGGTATGAAGTATAGGGATAATATAGCAATCACTGATATAATCAGCAGCAACAAGCTGTCTTTATATCTGTTTTCTCTACTCAGAAATTTTCCATTGATTATATCTTTTCTTAAATTGGCTGATACTCTGTCTATGACGGTTATGATTGCAAAGATGATTATTAGAATTGCTGCTGCCTTCTGGTAATTGAATGATCTCATCTGTGTAAAGAGCTCCACCCCTAGACCTCCTGCCCCTACCAGTCCCAATACCATGGCAGCCCTGATATTGTGGTCTAACAGATACAGGTTATATCCCATAAATAATGGGAATGCCTGCGGAAGTACGGCATGTCTGATGACGCCTAACCCATGACTTCCTGTTGCCTCTATCGCCTCCACAGGTTTTCCGTCTATGCCCTCAATGGCCTCTGCATAAAATTTGCTCAAAAGCCCTACGGT
>NZ_DAIOFX010000183.1:0-1424 GCF_036745535.1 Dissulfurispira sp. | reverse complement strand
AGATTGTTTAATAGAAGACATAGAGTTATGCCTTACGTATTACCATAGGTATTTGAGGCGGATAAGAACTACCAATGCTATGGAAAGGAGCTTTAGGGAAGTCAGAAGAAGGACGGAATAGGAAAATTCAAGGATGAGGAGCTGGCATTGACAATGGTTTACTGGCAGATAAAAGAATTGAAGTGGTATGGGGTTGATATGACAAGAGATGCGAGGGCGATACTTGCAGGGATAAAGATGTCTAAACTTGGCAGTACTGCCGCCTAATTAGGAACAATGAAAACCATTGAGAATAAAACCACTGAAAGAATTTGCATAAAAGACTTGACGGTATCCCAGCAGGTTAAAAAACAAAAAGGGGTAAAGGAATGATAGCTGAATAATCTGTTTTCAGATGCAAATTTTTTTGGGATATAGTTTTTCTTAGTTCGTCAATTCCTTTTGCATTGTCAATGGAATCAGTAGTGGAGTTCTTCCTTCTCTGAGCACACCCAAATCTCGATGTTCTGATGAGTTATATCAGTGGCAGGCGCCTTGACAGCTGCAGGTTTTGCCTTTTGCTTTTTGGAATGCCTCACGGCCTTCTTTTACGGCAAAACCAGCAATAAATAACGCTCCCATCGAATCAAGCCCGCCGATGCCTGTGAACTCGTATCCTGTACTCGATACGAGGAGGGTTATGGATAGGTAAAGGCATGCCTTCGAACAATTCGCATCAGCCAGAAGCGCCTGAGAATTCAATTGTGTTCCGACTTTAATCTTATAATGAATGAGCGCCCACATTGTGAGGGTTGATACCGTTGCGACAATGATGCCCCAGAGAGTAGTTTCAGGCTTGTGTCCCTCATAGAGGTTTATTGCAGCCGATGCCAGAAGACCAATGGCAAGGATGGAGAATGCAGCGCCGGTTACCTTCAGCGCACGCCGTTCAAAGGAATCAGGGTTCGAATTGCTGTTCTGTCTTATTCGACGTATAATGTGATATATCCCAATGCCGGAGATAACCTCCACAAAGGAATCCAGACCAAAACCAAATAAGGCAATGGTTTCATCCTCAAGGCCAAAGTACACAGAAACAAACCCCTCAAGGATATTGTAAAAAATGGTGATTAGGGCTAGTACCGAAGCCCATCTGTATAGCCTATCGTTTTTCTGCACTAACCCGAATGTCAGCGTTGCCACATTTCATTTTAACAGTTCCTTGAGTTTAATTTCCTTTTTGCCTCAACATAACGCCATATCGCAGCCCTGACAGCGTTCCTTTTTCTTCCACACCGAGCGGTATAAAAGATACACCACTCCTCCGATAACGACGGACATCAGCGCAAAATCAACGAACTCACAACTCTATTCCGAAGATTATCGCAATTCCACTCAAAGTGAGCATAAACCAGTGAAAAATATTCATCCGCCTAAATGCTTTT
>NZ_DAIOFX010000182.1:0-1424 GCF_036745535.1 Dissulfurispira sp. | reverse complement strand
AGGAGGTTAACATGCCGGTAAATCAGACATCAAATAACCAATTACAAACAGATATAATTTCAAGATACGATATTCAAAAGAAAAAGAATCCACAGTCACAGCAAACCCAGAGGCAGACGCAACAGAGAGAGAATGCAGAAAGAAATAATCCATCTTCAGAGGATGTCAGAGTGACCCTGAGCAGACAGGGCAGAGCCAAAAATGCGAGCAGAACTGCAAATACCCCTAATGCGGAGACACAGCAAAAGACTCAGGAAACCAGAAATATCGAATCCCAGCGTGCAGTACAGGCATACCAGAATACAAACAGGGCTGCTGAAAATACAAGACCCGAAGATACGAGGCAGAGACAGATCAACCGCATAGTAGGTTGATAATTATATGCCCGCCGCATGGCGGACCTGAGCGGTTGTCGGTATAATCGCATTCGTCTATAAAGAAATCGCATTTTGCGCATACAAGGTTTATCAATTTTTTATTTTTTGCAGGAATACGGTTTTTAATCTCATCTCCGCATTTCAATGATCGGACAAGCATCTTTAATTCATAAGGCGTAAGGTTATTTCTCAGAATTTCATATCCCCTGCAGTGAAGCTCTTCCTTGCCTTCTTTGTAGTACTTGCAGAATCCCTTGCAGATTATGTCTGTATAAATCTTATCTTTCACTCCGTTACTTCCTTCAGCCAGTTGAGATAATCCTCCGAGCCTTCAATTATTGGCAAGGCAATTATCTCAGGCACCGTGTAGCTGTGCAGTTCCTTCACACGTCTCTTCAATGGCTCAAATAAATGCCTCTGGGTTTTGACAATCATCAAGACCTCAGCATCATCCTCGATCTTTCCCTGCCAGCTATATATGGAACGGATACCTTTAACTATATTCGCACATCCTGCAAGCCTTTCCTCAACAATAGCCTTTGCAATCCTTGCTGCCTCATCCTCATTTGGTGCGGTTATATAAACAACAATCGCCTCCATAGACCCTCCTTTATAAGAAAAATAAGGCAATCCATATCATTATACCGCCTGACACAGAGATGCTCACTGCAAGCAGAACCCTCTTGGTCTCATGCTCGTCAACCCTTAGATCACCCACTTTAATCACACTGTGCAGCGGAACCTCTATAATTTTTTTGTTCTCCGATAAAATTACAGAATTGGTTTTGACACTAATGGCCTTTCCTTTAACCTCTCCACTTGCGGTTAAGGCTGTTATCTGTTTACCCACAAACGATTCCTCGGCCCTTATTGCAAAGAGCTGGTAATAGCTCCAGAGGATGCATCCTATCCCGATTGTCAGGACAATTCTCTTTCTTGTAATTAGCATAATCCGATAGCCAGGCATCTCGAAATATATGTCAGGCACTGCTCAAAGACTTTAAAAAGTGTTGATTCAAGTGCATATGAGAGATAATAAATACATCA
>NZ_DAIOFX010000181.1:0-1435 GCF_036745535.1 Dissulfurispira sp. | reverse complement strand
CCGATCTTCCCCAGGTCAATGGCAGGGACAAGCCTGTCAGCGTAAAGTGTCTCCATCCCTTGTTTCATCTTCGTTATCCCTATCCCTCTGATACTTACCACACCAAGCAAAATTACAATGAATGCCATTACAGCAAAGCTCGCCAGTAGTTTTGTCCTCATCTTTAAGTTGTTAAACCATTTCATGACATAGTACTCCTTTATATTTTTCTTATATATTTTTCTTATTTTTCACTCTAAAGCCTTTGTCTGTGCTTCTATCATGGCAATCGTCTCTGTCCTGCCAAACAGCATGTCCATATCGAGTAATATTATCAGCCTGTCTTCGAGCTTTGCTATGCCGTTTATAAACTCTGTACCAATGCCTGTTGACATTGGAGGCGGAGGTTCTACTATGTCAGAAGAAATCCGCAATACCTCCGAGACCGAATCAACAATAAGTCCCATGGTGATCCCACTTACCTCCATTATCATTATCCGCAGGTGTTCGTCGCTTCTCTTTCTCTCAAAACCGAACCTTTCCCTGAGATTTACCACAGGGATAACCTTCCCTCTGAGGTTTATCACGCCTTCCACATAAGATGGCGCATTCGGGACCTTTGTAATCTCCTTCATCCTGTTTATCTCGTGCACCTTGAGAATATCCACTGCATACTCCTCATTGCCGAGGGTAAAGGTTACGAGCTGCAGCAATCCATAGCCTTGGCCATGCCCTTCTCTCGATGCGCTCATGACTCCAAAAGAACCCTGCATTGCCGCTACCTCATTCATATTGCGCCTCCAAATGACAACAAAATATTTTTTGATTGCGAATTCAAAGAATATTAGGGATACTTCCCGTATTTCTTGCCTTTTTTCTTAGGACGCCCAACCTTTTGAGGGAAAAGGTCTCGCTTCAAAACCTTCTACAGTTCTTTTATAAAGCCCTCACTGCCAAGCGGTCTATCTGTTCATGTAGTGCGCTGTATTGATGTATTTATCTCTTTAGCGTCATTACTTAAAAATTCCCTGTATGCTTTTGTTTCTTCATCATCAAACCAGTTTTCTTTTAAACCCAGAATTGTCATTAGACCTAAAGCGACTTTGCTCAAAGATGTTATTTCTTTATCTGTAAAGCTTTGTGGAAGCTTTGTTGCTTATATTTATATAAGGTTTCCTTATTGTCAGTTTGCGCATTTTTGCACTATGTATTTATGCTTTTACTTCTTATTTTACAATGAGTTATAAGCAAATATTTCTAATGGCGGTCATTAGAAATATTTGCTTAATGACAATTCTGGTTTAAAAGTATATCATCTTTTGCACCCAGCGTCAATATATGCGCTCTGGCGCTTGACCATTGATAGTCTTCTGCTTTTTTGGCAAGGGTTGCCCTTACAGAATTTAAGGTTCATCTCCAATTTAGTTGCAATGAGCAAAGGCACTTTTAATGATTA
>NZ_DAIOFX010000180.1:0-1435 GCF_036745535.1 Dissulfurispira sp. | reverse complement strand
TTGATTCTGTGCCGCCATACTTCCTTCAGGAGATTATTTACAGCCCTGCGTATTTCAGAAAGTTCAAAAAGGCTTTGTGTAAAAGGCATCGATACTGCCTGTCTCGGCAGCCTGTTTCATTTCGTCTTCGAGGCGAGTTGTGAGCACCATGATCTTTGTTCCCGGAGATGCCCTTTTTATCTCCTCAATGAGGTTCATCACCTCCTTCATGTTATTCATCGGCATATCGGTTATAACAAGGTCATACCGTCCGCTGATTGCGATATTTTTTGCTTCTTCGATATTGCTGGTTGTGGTAACTGCATAGCCTTCTTTTATGACGGCATAGCTTACAGACTACCTTATAAGCGCCTCATCTTCGACTATCAGGACATGTTTCATCGGAGGTTGTATAAGCAAGTGATATGCCATTGCGTGGGTTATGTTGCGGCAAAAAATAATTGATAAAAATCAGACAGTTATGAATTGGGTATTAATTTTGGGTTTTATTGCAGATTGATCGGTGCTGTTGGAAGCAACAGGAGGTTGGTGTTTTCAACAAAAACTTATAAACCAAACCTCTTTATCTGATACCTCAGGGATTCGTACGTTATACCTAAGAGTTTTGCAGCGGCAGACCTGTTATTGTTTGTTTTTTCCAATGCCTGCCTTATAAGATCCTTTTCAAGGTCATAGAGGGAAATGCCCCCGTCGGGAAGGACAAAGGGCTGTCCGGCAGGATGGGAAAGACCGGATGTGTTTATGGATAACCATGGCGACAGATGTGCGGGTGTAATTGTTTCTGCATGTTCAAGCACAACGAGCCGTTCAATGAGGTTTTTCAACTCCCTTGCATTGCCAGGCCATGGGTATCCAGCAAGCATATCTTCCGCTTCTCTGGAAAAGTCTTTAATATGCCTCCTGTTATACCTTTCAGAGAAATCCTTGAGAAAGTACCTCGCAAGAAGGGGGACATCCTCGCGTCTCTCCTTTAGAGGTGGGATGTACAGATGAAAGGCATTAAGCCTGAAAAATAGATCATTCCTGAAGTTTCCTTCATTTACTGCTTTACCGAGGTCCTTATTAGTTGTAGCCAGTATCACAACATCAACTGGAATCTCATTTTTTCCGCCGATACGCCGTATGGTTCTTTCCTCAAGCACCCGCAGCAGCTTGCTCTGAAGACCCTGCTTCATCTCCCCTATCTCGTCAAGAAGGATAGTGCCGCCGTTTGCAAGCTCAAAAACTCCTTTTTTGTCCATCTTTGCATCTGTAAATACACCCTTTTCATAACCGAACAATTCGCTTTCCACAAGATGGTCGGGCAAAGCAGCGCAATTCACTGCTATAAAGGGCTTGCATATTGGGTGCAGTCGCCGAACATTGATCGGTGAATGCATCTCGCCATCAGTTCCTTACCCGTTCCGCTTTCTCCGGTTATAAGAACGCTTGACAC
>NZ_DAIOFX010000179.1:0-1464 GCF_036745535.1 Dissulfurispira sp. | reverse complement strand
AAGGCTTTTATAGAATTTTCTGTTTGAAGTTTGATAAAATAGCTAATTCTCTGGAGGGGTGGCTGAGCGGTTTAAAGCGGCGGTCTTGAAAACCGTTGTGGGATTGCATCTCACCGGGGGTTCGAATCCCTCCCCCTCCGCTTATTCCCTCTCCTCTTTAAATGCCATCTGCACAAGGCGTATCCTTTTTGCAAGTTCGCGCACTGCATCGGACATTGACATTCCTTTATCCATCAAATCCCTTACGAACCCTGCTTTGGACAATTCATTTATCACATATTCTGTTGGACCTGATATGTCACATATGTTTGTCCCTTCATGCATCTGCTGTACAATGCAACTGTCTATCTGCTCCGGAGTAAATTTTTTTGCAAGCTCCCGTATCTCTTTTATGTGTGTTTCCTGTCTGTTCATAATCTATTTATATCACAAAGAAGCGCATCTGCATCCATTAATATTTCCATCCTTTCGCATACAGCGCAATCTGTTACATCTTCTGTGCCGTCTTCCCAGCGTGTCACTTTTATGCCCGAGTTCCAGCACACAGGGCAGAGGATGTAATAGGATTCTCCAAAACCCTTTTCATCGCTGAATCTTATGGCTGAATCATCGTAGAACATAATTTATTTTAACACTTTTAATATTGACCACCAAAACATACCCTGATATAGTTGCATTAGGAGTAAGATAATGGCACGGTGTAACTTATGCAATACTACTTCAGACTTTATTTCAAAAGAAATAGGAGTATGCCTTAAATGCATAAGAGAAAGACCCGATGGTGCCCTTCCAATTGCGATGCAGGCTCACGCAAAAAGCAGGGCTGTCTTTGGATTACCGGAAAGACCGCCAAAGAACCCCCAGGGCCTTCCATGCAATATCTGTGTGAATGAGTGCAGAATCCCTGAAGGTGGGATGGGATACTGCGGATTAAGGAGAAATGAAGGCGGAAAACTCATCGGCGTATCTCCAGAAGAAGGAAAGCTCTCATGGTATCACGACCCATTGCCAACAAACTGTGTTGGAGACTGGATATGTCCTGGGGGGACAGGAGCAGGCTATCCAAAATATGCCTATACCAAAGGCCCTGAATACGGATATAAAAATCTTGCGGTATTCTTCCATGCATGTTCATTCAACTGCCTTTTCTGCCAGAACTGGCACTTCAGACAGGAAACCCTTAAACCTTATACAATCCCTGTGCAGGAACTTGTTTCGGATGTCGATGAAAAGACATCCTGTATCTGTTATTTCGGAGGCGACCCAACGCCGCAGCTTCCATTTGCCATTAGGGCATCAAAGCTCGCAGTTGAAGAAAATAAGGACAGGATCTTCAGGATATGCTGGGAGACAAACGGCTCCATGCATAAGGGATTGCTCGATGAGATGATAAAGCTTTCCCTTAATTCAGCTTACTATAAGGGAGTGAGCTAAAAGGAGAGCACGGCAATTACAATCTGTTAA
>NZ_DAIOFX010000178.1:0-1505 GCF_036745535.1 Dissulfurispira sp. | reverse complement strand
TTGCAGCAGGCATGCTTCCGAGGGGCAGAAATGCATTCTTTTCGCAATCAGGGGCCCTCGGCATTGCCATACTGGATTGGGCAATCGGAAACAGGATGGGGTTTTCCAAGTTCATAAGCCTCGGCAATAAGACAGACCTGAATTAAATAGATTTTATAGAATATTTCATTAATGACGCAGATACAGACGTTATCTTAGGATACATAGAGGATGTGATTGACGGCAGGAGGTTCTTGGATGTTGCCAAAAAGGCAACAAAGGTAAAACCTGTTATCCTCTTAAAGTCGGGAGGCACAGAGGCAGGTGCAAGGGCAGCATCATCCCACACAGGCGCCCTTGCAGGCTCTGAGACCGCCTTTGGTGCAGCATTTAAGCAGACAGGCGTTATCAGGGCAAATGGGATTCAAGACCTCTTTGATACAGCCCTTGCCTTTTCAGAGGGCAAACTGCCTGCAGGGGACAGGTTGTTAATTGTCACAAATGCTGGAGGCCCGGGAATAATTGCAGCAGATGCATCAGAAAAGCTTGGGCTGAAACTGCCCCAGATGTCTAAGGATGCCATAGAGGCCATAGCAAGGCTTTTGCCAAAGAACGCATCCCTCTATAATCCTGTGGACATAATCGGCGATGCCACATCAGAGCGTTATGAGGTTGTGCTGAACAGGGCAATTACCGATCCCAATGTCGATGGTATTATTGTGATACTCACTCCACAGGCAATGACAGACGTGGAGAATACAGCTGAGATAATCATCAACAAATCAAAAACAGCGGATAAACCAGTTATAGCATCTTTCATGGGTGAAATGAGGGTAAGGGAATCCATCGAAATGCTTAAGGCAGGCGCAATCCCGAACTTCTCTTATCCTGAGACAGCGGTCAAGGCCTTCAAGAAACTCTATGACTACAATATGTGGAGGCAAGGCATCGAAGAAGAAATACAGAGGCATGTGTACAATAAAGATGCAGCGAAGGGGATAATCGACAGTTTACTGAAGGCCGGAAGGTACGAGGCAGGAGAAGACATTGCAATGGCAATACTTTCCAATTATGGATTCGTATTTCCCCTGAGGGCTCTGGCACGTTCGGCAAAAGAGGCTGCAGCTGTTTCAGAGAAGATAGGATTTCCAGTGGTAATGAAGGTCTCGTCTCCTGACATCCTTCACAAGACAGATGTTGGAGGCGTGAAGCTCAACATAAACTCCGAGATTGCGGCAGAGGACGCATTTGTAGAAATAACCTCCAATGCAAAAAGGTTCATGCCGAATGCATTGATAAACGGCGTAATGGTCTACGAAATGATAAAGGGCGGCAAAGAGGTGATTCTTGGATTAACTTATGACAGGACATTCGGGCATATGATCATGTTCGGATTGGGCGGGATATATGTGGAGGTCTTAAAGGATGTATCGTTCAGGATAGCGCCGGTGTCCAGAAAGGAGGCGGTATCCATGACCAGATAGGTATAGACATATTAACCAGTTTATAGAGGCTATAGAAACAAA
>NZ_DAIOFX010000177.1:0-1511 GCF_036745535.1 Dissulfurispira sp. | reverse complement strand
CCGAAGTGGTTTACGCCGGCCTCTGCTATAACAAAAACAGGATTGCCTATACCAACAACCCTATCGTCTATCCTTACATTATCGCCCAGTTTTTTTGCGCATATTCTTAACATTATATCTGGATTGCTGTTTTTTTAGAATCTCCCTGACTTCGGAAAGTCCTATATATGACAAGTATGTCTCAAAAACAAATCCTCTAAAGTCAAAAAATCCCTTTCTCTCAAGTTCTTCGAGATACGGGAAATCATAAAATCTTGGAAGAAGCTCATACGCCTTTTCCATAAATTGTTTTGCATTTTCCATATCGCCATTGTTAAAACTTGCAATGGCAAGCAGTCCGTAAATATTGCCCTTCTGTACACACAGGTTTTCTTCGTTAAAGTCCGACTGCAGGCATTCAAAAAGCAATCGCTTTCCTCCTGCAATATCGCCTTTGTCTATTAATCTAAGCGCTTCAAGAAATTTTATCACGCTATATTCCGGTATTGTCTCATTTATTACGGCCATTGCGGATTCATAGGAAAGACTTCCACGCTTATACTCTTCTAATGCAGAGTAACACTTGTGGTATCTGAGAACAAAATCTACAATAGCCGGAAAGTCATCCTTAAACTGCATCTTCTTTGCTTCGCTCTTTTTAGCTATCACCCGCATATTCATGCAGTAGCCGCCGTATTCGAATTGTAAAACCTCAAAACCTGTTATATTCAGCAGATTTCTGATACTGTTTGGACTGAAGGTAAACAGATGGGCATTTGAAAAAAAACCTAGTAATGCCTTGTGTGGCTTAAAAATATCAGGAACCTCGATCAATACTATGCCGTCGTCTTTGAGCATATATCTTATTTTCAGAAGCACCTTTTGTGGATGAGAAAAATGCTCGAGGGCATCACAGATTGTAATAATATCAAACTTCATATCCGTCTGAAAGTCTTCAAATGTCATTTTGAATATCGTGTCGACTCCAAATAAATCTTTTGTATATTCTGAAAACTGGGATATCTCGACGCCGTAAGCATTACAGCCTTTTGCCTTCAAATATGCAGGCAAAGCGCCGAGGGACGAGCCGATATCAAGGGTATTAATGCCTTCTCTCAGGTATCCAAGCCTTTCCAAAAAATCATACCTAACAACAGCATTGTAAATTTCAATGCCGAGATGCAGATTTGTGAAAGGCAATTTCCACGACTCATTTTTTTTTCCGGCGGTAAATTCTTCCCTGTATTGCCGTTTATAAAACTCTATTGTCTCTTCATCGGTCATTCTCGGGTTTATGTAAACAAGACCGCACTGTTTGCAACATACGTTCCTGTAGTTTACTGGAACATTATTATAAAATAATATAATTCTATCTTTACTCCAGTTGTGCTTTTCGCACAGCCACAGCTTATTCAAAAGCACATCATATTCGGCTGAACCGCATATCTCACAGGTAACTTCTTCCATTACTTATTTTCTCCTCGACATCAGCCACTCGGCCATTTCCATATCAAACATATCGTCAATATCAA
>NZ_DAIOFX010000176.1:0-1518 GCF_036745535.1 Dissulfurispira sp. | reverse complement strand
TGTCTTCGGTCTATAAGAGGCATTTAAATATAAACGATTACTTTTATGGACATTCGCGATACCCTATTATTACTATTGTTACAGGGCGCGGTTGCCCTTACCACTGCTTTTATTGTTGTTATCCGCAAACTATGTATGGTCATAAATTGAGATTGCGAAGCCACAAGAATGTCGCTGAAGAATTTCGATTCATTGCGGAAAATTTTCCGGAAGTGAAAGAAATAAGAAATAATGATAGAAGACGACACCATGACCGTTAATAAGAAACATGCAGAGGCTATAGCCGATGCATTAATTGCAATCGGCAACAAAATCCCGTTTTCGGCGAACTCAAGAGCGGATATGACGGATGTGGCTGTTTTGAAAAACTGAAAAAAGCTGGATGCAGGCTTTTTTGCGTAGGATACGAAAGCAGTGTGCAGGAAATACTGGATAATATAAAAAAAGGTTAAAAATCGAGCGGGCATTTGAATTTTCAAGGGCAACGAAAAAGCAGGCATTATGGTGCATGGATGTTTTATGGTTGGCAATCCCGGAGAAACCAAGGAAACACTCGAGGAAACGCTAAAGTATGCCAAAAAGCTTAATCCTGATACGGCGCAATTTTATCCAATTATGGTATATCCAGGGACAGATGCCTATAAATGGGCCGAGGGAAAGGATTATTTGCTTACAAGGGATTATTCCAAATGGCTTACCGAGGACGGATTGCACGCGACGGTATTGGAGAGACAGGATTTAAGCAGCCAATATTTGATAGACTTTTGTGACAGGGCGAGGAGAGAGTTTTATTTGAGACCGGGATACATTGCAAGAAAGGCGTTTCAGAGCCTTTTCAGTCTGTCAGAGCTTAAGCGAAATATGAAAGGCTTTAAAAATCTGGTTAAATTTTTATTTAAAAAGGAAGATGACAAATGCATGAGTTCAGTCCGGTGTCAGTGATCATTCCTGTTTATAATGAAGAAAATGCCATAATTCAGTGCCTCGAAAGTCTTATAGATGGAGATTATCCTCTGGATAATCTCGAATTTATTATTGCAGACGGCGGCAGTTCCGATAGGACATTGGAGGTTTTAAAGGAATTTGCATCTAAGAATAAAAATGTTGCAGTCAAGATTGTAAATAATGCATTTAAAACTCAAGGGTACGGTTTAAATATAGCGATAGAAAACGCAGATATCAAAAGCGAAATCATACTCAGGGCCGACGCCCACAGCATTTATCCCAAAAACTATATACTTGATTGCGTAAAAACATTACGGGAAGTCGATGCGGATAATGCAGGAGGAGTAATGGTTCCTGTAGGCGAGACTCCATTTCAAAAAGCGGTTGCATTCTGCATGTCACATCCAATCGGAGTTGGAAACGCTAAATTTCATTTGGGAGGATATTCCGGATTTGTCGATACGGTTTATCTCGGATGTTTTAAGAAAAATATTTTTGAAAAAATAGGGCTGTTCGATCCAGAAATGACTACAAATGAGGATGCAGAACTTAATCTGAGAATTCTAAAATCAG
>NZ_DAIOFX010000175.1:0-1519 GCF_036745535.1 Dissulfurispira sp. | reverse complement strand
TTACGACCAGATTATGAGATGCAGGGTTGTGGTGGATGTCCCCCACCGCCATAAACATAAAGGGATTCTGTATGATGTGCATATTTACATGACTGTTCCGGGTGGAGAGATTGTAATAAAACGCGAACAGAACGAAGACCTCGCAATAGCTATAAGGGATGCCTTTGATGCAGCACGCCGCAAGCTTGAGGACTATGCACGCAGGCAGCGAGGTGATATAAAACATCACGAAGAGATTTTGCATGCCCGTGTAAGTGCATTATTTTCAGACAAAGGCTATGGTTTTATAACCACGCCTGACGGCAGGGAAATCTATTTTCACGAAAACAGTGTATTGAATAAAGAATTTAAAAATCTGAAGGTCGGGACAGAGGTTCGTTTTGTGGAAGAACTTGGGGAAAAGGGGCCTCAGGCCAGCACTGTAACGGTTATAGAAAGGTAAACAGCTAAGGATTCAATAGCCGTTTTTTGATATCGATGGCTGCGACAGCCCCCTCTCCTGCTGCGATGACAACCTGGTCATTGCCCTGATTGAGAGGGCCTACAATATACAGGCCGCTTAAAGATGATTCATAATTATGGGCTACTATAAACTTAAAGCCGTTGTTGTCCCTTTTTAAATCCAGCTTGGAAAGAAATGCATCGTTCAGCTTATAACCAAAGTGGGACATTACTACCTCGCACTCAATCCTTTGCCCGTCTTTTAGTTCAAGGGCATCCATCTTTTCATCCCCGATAATCCTTACAGGACGGCCTATTATTAACGGTATATTTTCTTCCCTTAGTTCCTCTTTATATTCGTCAGGCACTTTATCCATATAAAGAACGAGGGTTATATCCTTCGTAAACATCTCCTTCATGGCAAAGGCAAGATGCACTGTCTTGAGAGAATTGCCGATAATAATCAGTTTTTTGTTTGTGGTTTTGTATCCATCGCAGTCTATGCAGGTGAAAAGGCTGATTCCTAAAAATTTATGCAGGTTTTCAATGTCAGGCAGGTTATCGTAGACGCCGGATGAGACAATCACAAATTTTGAGAGGTATTTCTTTTCTCCGGCATATACTTCGAAAAACTCATTCTTCAAAACCTTTGTGACAGTTGCATTTTCGATCTTCACATTAAAATTCTTTGCCTGCTCGATGCCTATTTCTATAATCTCTTTACCGGAAATAGCCTTCTGCGTGAGGAAATTCTCTATATGGCGCGCATGTCTTGTCCTTCCACCGCCTCTGTCTAAAAGGATGACATCCCTGTTGTATCTTCCGAGATAAATAGCAGCCTGCAATCCTCCAGGGCCTGCGCCTATGATTATGCAGTCATATATTTTTTCTTCAGGCATTGGTAAAATTACCCTCATCTTTTCATTATGATTATTAATCATAAGTCGTTTCCCAAAATACACCTGCCAATTATTTTGTAAACGGCAATTATAGTCTTGATATTATACATCAAATATGCTAATTTTGTTTTATAGGACAGAATTGGTTTAGTTTTACAAAAATGAAAAAGTATTACAAA
>NZ_DAIOFX010000174.1:0-1577 GCF_036745535.1 Dissulfurispira sp. | reverse complement strand
TATGAAGATCAGCACGAGTCTTAAAATCGCAGTTGCAGTATTGTTGAGTTTTTCTTTAATCAGTACGGCATCGGTTTTTTTGCAATTGAACAGGATGGCTGATGACGGCAATGTGGTCAATTATTCCGGCAGGCAGAGGGCAATATCGCAGAGGCTTGCAAAATACGTATTTGCAAAGCATCATGGAATGGATACAGAAGACAAAATAAAAAAACACACGGACAGACTCGACAGAATAGTAAAAGGTCTGATAAACGGCGATGCAGAGTGGAAGCTACCAAAGGCAGCAGATGAAAAGGCTCTTTCAAAAATGAGAGAGCTTGAGGCATCGTGGCAGAAATACAAAGAGGTAATCGAGAAGGCAAAAAACGACCTGTCGGCATTAAAAGCCCTCTTTGAAGAAAGCGAAAACTTCTTGAAACTCACAGATGAGGCAACCACTATCTTTGCAGAAGTATCGGAAGGCAAGGTTAAAACACTTAAGGCAATACAGACAATCATCTTTGTGTTAAACCTCATTATACTGGCAGGCATATGGATGATGAGCAAGAAAAAAATAGCATCGCCCCTTCAGAAACTCACAGAGGATGTAAAAGAGATTTCAAAGGGCAATCTCAAGGTAGATGTCACGTGCGGAACAGGAGGAGATGAGATAAATGCCCTTTCACGCGCGATGGAAACAATGGTTATATCCTTGGGCAATATAGTAAACAGCATACTCACATCTGCTAATAATGTGGTATCCGCAGTGGATGTATTAAGGGCGAGAGCGGATAAGACATCGGAGGGAGCGAGGAACCAATCGGGTCAGGCATCGCAGATAGCCACAGCAGCAGAGGAGATGAGCCAGACAATTACGGACATAGCAAGAAATGCATCTGTGGCATCGGAGTCATCATCCGAGGCAATGGAAACAGCAGGAAAAGGCAAGGATATAGCAGACGGCGCAGTAGAGACAGTAAACAGGGTTTACGCATCGACTGTAGAGCTTGCCACAATGGTGGAGAAATTGAACAATCGTGCTTCTGAGATAGGGGACATTGTAACAGTAATCAAAGACATTGCAGACCAGACAAATCTCTTAGCGCTTAATGCGGCCATCGAGGCAGCCCGTGCAGGAGAGCAGGGAAGGGGTTTTGCGGTTGTTGCAGATGAGGTGAGGAAGCTTGCAGAAAGGACAGTGAAGGCAACAACAGAGATAACGGACAAGATAAACACCGTGCAGTCAGAGTCCGAACAGACAATGAAATCCATGGAAGAAGCATCCGAAGAAGTCACAAAGGCAACAGATTACATAAGACAGGTAGGGGATTCATTAAATTATATAGTCATGGCAGTACAGAAGGTCAGAGACCAGATAACACAGATAGCAACGGCAGTTGACGAGCAGTCTGCTGCATCTGAGGAAGTGGCAAGGAACATAGAAAAGACATCAGCCATATCAAAGGATATAGAGAAGATGGCGGATGACGTTATGCATCAGGTAAACACATTGACAAAGATATCGGAGGAGTTAAGAGATTCAATAGCAGGATTCAAGACAAAGGAAACGAACTGATGATACTGGATTTAGCCAA
>NZ_DAIOFX010000173.1:0-1589 GCF_036745535.1 Dissulfurispira sp. | reverse complement strand
TTTCTTTTTTTATAAACTCCTCCAAACAGAAATACTCCTCAAAACAGCAGGTCGTCATCCTTTCCTGTTCTAATAGTGGCCATTGCCGGAAACCATCCCACTGGAAAAGCCTCTTTGCCCATTCATTCAGAAATGCATTATATGATTTGTCAATCTTCTCCCTGATCTCATCGTTGATGTAATTATTGAGATATTTATATGCAATTTTTTTCTTGAAGAGGTCCCGCTCAAACGGATAATCAGACATTGTAAGAAAAAATTGCACATCAGCACCGTATTTCTTCGCTCCCTCGGTTATCGGAAGGAGAAACCTTGTATGATGCGGCAAGGCGACAAAGCAGGCTATTTTCTTCTTCTTCAGACTCATGATAATATCCTTTTCATAATATCAGTCATAGACATTCGAGACTGTTTTTTGCTGTATGATTCCATAATAACACCAGCCAGGGCATCCTTATTATTGACAAAAGAAACGTTGTCATGAATGTCTAATGTCTTTACTAATGGGTTATATACAACCGCATCTTTAAAATGCTTCACGGCAAAACCCAAAGGGATAATGTAAGTTGCAGATACAACAATATCGCACATCATTATAAGCTTCACAAGCGACCCTTCCTGGACGATATAATAATTTCCGCCTGTCTTTTCAATATAAGGCTTCAATATCTCATCCACTATCTGATCTTCTGAAAGTTCACGGACATAGTACCCCCGTTTATAGAAAAATGTTGACTTCTTTATGTTCAGCCTCGACAATGCCTGCAAGGCTTCAATAATCTGCGGCCGGTATTTTGAATGGTTCACAATAAGAATACCTAACTCATCCTTGCCAATGGCAATCTGTTCATCAAACATGAGATTTTTGTAAACATCCTCCACCGTCGTAATGCAATAGTTCTCAAGCTGATCATCAAGAACAAAAATCCTCTCTGGAGATATGTCGTACTGCTGATAATACTGCAATTCCGACTCCTCTTTTACGACAAAGTAGTCAAGAATCCTTAAAAACAAGGGCGGCGTATGTATGGCAGGATATATCTGAAGTCCGACTATAGGAATTCCCTTCTCTTTTGCATAAAAGACAAGTGTTGAATAAAAAACATCGCATTCAGTTGTTGGCGGCTCATCAGAAGAAGGAAGCGGCATTATCAGAAGGTCGTAGTCGCTTTCAAGTCCAGAAAATGCATACGAAGCTATATGACCTCTGAAATCGTCAAACGCAGATGTCTTCCAGTATTTTAAATCGGTATCCGGAATAAAAAAATCAAATGTGTGTTTAATAAATATTTTGACAAAGTCATCCCTTTGTTGTGGCGACCAGATGAGGGGTTTTGATTTTAGAAATATAGTCTTAACATTGCTGGTATTTTTATAAAAAGACTCGGCCTTTTCGTGCAGTTCTTCCTTGTATGTAACCACATCGACACTAAAGCCGGATTTTGCAAGCCTCGATGGAATATGCAACAGCCTTTCCTGAACCGAAACAAACTCCCTTTCACCTATCAGGAATAATATCCTTTTAACATGGCTTTTACCAGCCATCTACGTCCTCTTGCTGTCGATGTTGCGCATTAAATCGTATGCCT
>NZ_DAIOFX010000172.1:0-1610 GCF_036745535.1 Dissulfurispira sp. | reverse complement strand
GGTGGCTTGAAGACAGCCACCCTTTATTTTTGTCAAGTGCTTAGCAAAAAGGAGGAAACATGCTTGCAGAGTTCAGCGTTGTACCGATAGGCGTTGGCAGCAGCATCGGAGACCAGTTGGCTGTTGCCCTGAGGATTGTTGACGAAAGCGGCATGCCCTATAAGGTCAATCCAATGGGTACGGTTGTTGAGGGCGAATGGGACGACATCATGAATCTTATAAAGCGGTGTCGTGATGAGATCATGAAAAAAGAGGACAGGGTGCTTATATCCATAACCGTTGATGACAGGAAAGGAAAACCGAACAGGATAGAGGAAAAGGTTGCCTCTGTTGAGAAGAGATTGGGAAAGGCCTTGAAAAAATAAGCGGATGGGTGACGTTTTAACAATAAATAAGATACTTGCTGCAATAGACCTGGGTGCAGACACAGAAAAGATACTTGCCTATGCAGAATGGCTCTCTAAAACAAGAGGGGTCGATACTCAAATAGACATGCTGTATGTCATTGACTATGCCCTTACCCCCGGCATATCTTGTTCCCTATATAGAGGAAGAAAAGAGACTGAATGAAGAGGGGCTCAGAAAATGGGCAGAGAAGCTCAATAGCCTTGGTATAAAAACCGGGCATGCCATTGCGGTTGGAAGACTTGTCGAGACGTTTAATACAGCAATAAAAGAGATGAACACAGATATGCTCGTACTTGGGCATAGGTCCCACATGGTGAGGCCCAGCAGTTCCGAGCGGATGATAAAGTCCCTCGATATTCCCATGCTGGTTGTGAGGGGGGAAAGTCAAAAGGTGCACTTGTAGGTGCTGTGAATATAAAGAGGATTCTATGTGCAGTTGATTTTTCAGAGCCTTCGAAAAGGGCATTGGAGGTTGCAAAATCATTGTCTGAGAAGAGTTCCTCGGAACTCGTTGTGACCCATATAATTTCAAGCCTTAAGGTGGAAAAGGGATTTCAGAAATGGAAAGACATTACCGAGAAGGACAAAGCCGATTACATGAACGAGCTGATAAAGGACGCTGAGGAAAAAATATGCTCTTTTCTCGGAATTTGCAGGGGAGCAGAAAGCATTGTCAGGATAGGAATACCTTATGAGACAATTAATGAGATAGCAATGGAAAGGGATGAGGATTTAATTGTTATGGGAGCAAGGGGTTTGTCTTATACAAAAGGAGTAATACTGGGAAGTGTCTCGGAATCCATCATAAAATCATCTTCCTGCCCTGTCATGATCGTTCGATAAAGACAATGGAAATAGTATTTCTTATCTTCAGCCTCTTTATGATACTACTGAGCGCCGAGTTTTTCACCAATGGCGTGGAATCCCTCGGCAGAAGGCTTTCCCTGTCTCAGGCAGTTGTGGGAAGCATCCTTGCTGCTGTGGGGACTGCCCTACCAGAGACTATACTGCCTTTTGTTGCCATCCTGATACATGGCGGCGATGCTGCAAAGAATATTGGTGTTGGAGCTATTTTAGGAGCGCCTTTTATGCTTTCCACCCTCGCATTCTTTCTTGTCGGTATTTCTGTGATTGCCAGTTTCTTTATGAAAAGGAGGAGATTTGAACTGATTGTTGAGGTACATTCCATGAAGCGGGACCGC
>NZ_DAIOFX010000171.1:0-1638 GCF_036745535.1 Dissulfurispira sp. | reverse complement strand
ACCACAACTTTAACAGATTGTAAGTATATGTTTGACAAACTTCGTTAGAAGAGGATTGAATTTAGAGTCCCTCTTTCCATGGCGAAGAATTCGTTTATCTAGTCGAGTTTCAGATTCCCTACAGGCCATCTGGTTATCAGATAGAATGACAACAGGCCAATGAAAATTAGCGATCCTGCATAAATACTTATACTGCGCCAGCCTTTCGAGGGATACAGTATGTCCTTGCTGCTCAAGGGAAGGAGTAAGGCGGACAGGAACAGGGCAATGGGATATTCAGCGACTGTATTGAACATGACCGGTGCAATAAGGGCATTGAATATTCCTCCCAGAACACCGCCGAAGGACATCCACAGGTAAAACTCGGTAAGGTGTTTTGTTGAAGGCCGCCTCCTTACAAGCTCTCCGTGGAATACTATGGAAACAATGAACAGATTAATCAGATGCACAACAAAGATAGTCCATTTGCCATTCCGGTATCGGCATAATTCAGAAATACAAGCAAAGTGAGGGAGACAGGAAGCATGCGGGTCATTATCCTGTGGAGCATGTCAGGCATTTTTGCAAAGACTATAATAAATGAAAAAAGATAGAGCGACAGCGGGATTATCCAGAAGAGCGGTATGGCAGCAATGTCGGTTGTCAGGAAGGTTGTGACCCCTAACATGAGGCTTGACGGCACAAAGGCAAGAATAGTCCAGAAAAATCTATCTTTGAAGTTGGTTATAGAACTATCAGGCATGCATGTTTCAATCACATCCTGTCCAACTGTATTTTCATTCTTTCCAAGGCATACAGAGAGATTCCTCCATGTCAGATATGCACAGCATAAAGTAAGGATACCTAAAGTCAGATAGCCTGCCATCCAGAAACGGCTTTGATCGGCAAGGGCAAGTCCGGGCTCTATTAATATTGGATAGCTTATCAAGGCAAGAATGCTGCCTATGTTGCTTGCACTGTATAGAAAGTAAGGGTCTTTTGCTGAAGGATGTCCCGTGCTGGCAAACCATTTCTGGAGCAAAGGTGCTGTGGATGAAAGGACGAAAAAAGGCAGACCAACAGAGGTCAACAATATAAGGAGTATGCTGGCAATCGGATTCTCTTCGCCTGAAGGAATCAGCTTATGCGAAATGCCCGATGGAAGAACAATGCAGGCAAGAATCAGTATAATTGTCTGGATGAGTATCTGCTTGCTGATTCCTGCTTTAGTACTCAAGAGATGTGCATATCCATAACCGGCAAGAAGCATGGCCTGAAAGAACATCATGCACGTGTTCCATACCGCCGGGGTTCCGCCCAACAGGGGCAGGATCATTTTTGCTATCATTGGTTCGATAAGAAACAACAGGCCGGCACTCGTAAAAAGTGTAATGGAGAATATAACCGGCAGGGATTTAAAAGAGAATCGTGAAGTAGTCATAAATTTTTTTAGTGGCGGGAGCGTGTGGGAATCGAACCCACCCTGCCACCTTTTGGGCGGCAACACCGGATTTGAAGTCCGGGAGGGACACCAGAACCCTATGCACTCCCATGCATTGATAATACTTGATTTGCTGACATTAAAGCAAGTGTCTGCGTGAAAAGCAGGTCAAGATTTTGTTTTTTGTTTTTTTGTTTAATATGTGATTTAAATTTTTT
>NZ_DAIOFX010000170.1:0-1654 GCF_036745535.1 Dissulfurispira sp. | reverse complement strand
ATGAAAAAGGCCCTTTACTTTGAAATACTGAATTACAAAAAAGAGAATCTTGACCTTTTATACGATAATTTCGAGGTCATAAGGCTGAATAATCCATCAATGATAACCCCGGACATCCTGAAGGATGTATCTGTTATATTTGCGCCGTTAGGTTATTTCTTCGGAGAGGATATTTTTTCAAAATCTCCCAATCTGAAGGTGGTTGCAACCAATACAACAGGCGTTCCTCACATTGATGTTGATAATGCGGTGTTGAGAGGTATTAAGGTTATTTCGTTAAAGGATGAAAAAGAATTTCTTAATACAATTACCCCTACCGCAGAATTGACGATAGGGTTAATAATCAATATCACGAGGAATGTAATTCCTGCTATTAAATCCGTTCTTGACGGCAAGTGGAGCAGGTGGGAATTCGGAGGACAGGCGATGCTTTCGAGGATGTCCATAGGCATTGTGGGTCTCGGGAGGCTTGGCATCATGGTGGCAAGATATGCAACTTCATTTGGCACGAAGGTCTCTTATTATGACCCTTTTATAGCGCATAATGCAGAATGGCCTTATAAACGGGTTGAAAGTATCGAACAGTTAGTTTCCGATGTCGATATTGTTACTGTCCATATCCCAATGAATAAAGAAAATAGGCATCTTTTTAATAAAGGTGTTTTTTTTAAATTTAAGAAAGGTTCTTATTTCATAAATACGGCAAGGGGAGAGGTGGTTGATTCCCAAGCTCTGATAGAGGCATTGGAAAAAGGGATTATTAAAGGTGCTGCTGTGGACGTGCTTGACGGCGAATTTGAGCCTGATTTTTCTGGCAGGATATTATCCCATCCTTTGGTGAAGTATGCCCAGACGCATGATAATCTTATTATTACGCCTCATATTGCAGGTTCGACAGAAGACGCATGGTATTTGACCCAGCGGCATGTAATTGAACAGACTATTGAGCATATGAGGAGATTTCAATGAATGTCCTGGGAATAGTTCCGGCAAGGGGAGGGTCAAAAAGAATTCCCCAAAAAAATCTTTATCCGCTGGGTGGAATCCCTCTAATAAGCCATTGCCTGAGAACGGCTAAAAAGAGTTCTTTAATCAACAGGCTTGTTGTGTCAACGGAAGATGAGGCCATAGCAGAGGTTGCGAAAAAAGAAGGTATTGAGGTCATTAAGAGGCCTGTTGAATTGGCCCAGGACAATACTCCCACATTGCCTGTAATAAAGCATGCGATAAATGAACTGGATAAAGAGGGATTTTATGCGGACATTATCCTTACAATCCAGCCCACATATCCTTTTATAACGGTAGAGAATATAGAAAAAACTATAAAGGCCTTTTCTGTAAATGGAGATTTTGATTCTGTGACAACCGTTACAAGGGCGCCGTTTAAATATCATCCTTACAATGCAAGGAAGATAAACGAGGACGGCACAATCTCCTTCATGTTTCCTGAAGAGAAGAAGAAGTGCCCTAACAGTCAGTCAGCGCCTCCTGTTTATTTTTTTGGAAACCTTTATGCGTCAAAAAGGGCTACAATCTTTGAAAAGGACTCGCTTTACGGAGATATATCTTTTCCAGCAGAGATCGATACCATCGAAGGGTTTGATATTGACGATATGTTTGATATGGAAATGGCCGAGTGGCTGATGTCGAGGAG
>NZ_DAIOFX010000169.1:0-1711 GCF_036745535.1 Dissulfurispira sp. | reverse complement strand
AGTATATGTAAGCATATACTAAATAAACATAAGTTTCATTTAATCCCTCAGGGGATTTTAGAAACCCTGAGGGTTTTTATTTGGAACAAAATTAAGAGAGGTTAGAAAAAATGAAGTTTGAAGATTTTTCTTTAAGTAAAGAGACATTGAAGTCCATATCAGAGATAGGGTTTGAGGAAGCCGACACCGATTCAGGTCTCCGCGATACCGTTACTATTAGATGGATTGGACGTTGTCGGGCAGGCGCAGACAGGTACAGGCAAAACCGCTGCCTTTGGTATTCCCATAGTCGAGAAATGCCGGAAGGACAAAAATCCCTTTGCCATTATACTCGAACCCACAAGAGAGCTTGCGGTACAGGTCTCTCAAGAGATCAACAAAATAGGGAAATTCAGAAAAATAAATGTACTGCCTGTTTATGGAGGGACATCAATTGAACGGCAGATAAAGGCATTACAGCGCGGCGTGGATGTCATTGTGGGAACCCTGGACGTGTTATAGACCATATAAACAGGAACACCCTCTCACTCTCTAATATAAAAATTGTGGTTCTCGACGAAGCCGATGAGATGCTTAATATGGGCTTTATCGAAGATATCGAGACAATACTGAAGACCACGCCAGCAGAGAGACAGACCCTTTTGTTTTCAGCCACAATGCCCCAGCCCATAATGAGCATTGCGAAAAGATATATGAAGAGCCCCGAAAAGGTAAAGGTGAATACAAAAGATGTTGTTGTCTCCAAGATAAAGCAGATATTTTACGAGGTAAGAGAAGAAGACAAAGTAAATGCCCTTTCAAGACTCATAGATGTGGAAGACCCGCAGTTAGCCATTGTATTCTGTCATACAAAGCGTGAGGTTGATGAAGTTTCCATGAAGCTTGCACAGATGGGATATAATGCAGGCGCCCTTCACGGTGACTATACGCAGGCGAGAAGGGAAGAGGTAATGGGCAAGTTTAAGAACAACATGCTCGATATTCTCGTTGCAACCGATGTGGCAGCAAGGGGGCTCGATATACAGAATGTAACCCATGTGATCAATTACAACATTCCCCAAAACCCTGAAAGCTATATACACAGGATCGGAAGGACAGGAAGGGCAGGAAAGTCCGGTATGGCGATTACCCTTGTCACGCCGAGGGAATACAGGCATTTGAGGCTTATAGAGAAGACTGCAAAGACAGTAATCGACAGGAAGAGATTACCTTCGGCAGCAGATGTTATTAAGGCGAGAGAGAAGAACATTGCTAAGGATATAGAAGGGATAATAAAAGGGGATAAACACATGGGCTATGTTTCCGCTGTTAAGGAGTTGTCGGAACAATACAGCTTCGGCGACATTGCAGCAGCAGCACTTTATGCTGCTTACGGAGAAGTGAAAGAAACGCCTGTGGAAGAACGTTACGAAAAGGCCGGAGCCAAAGATGGAATGGTTCGTTTGTTCATGACAATAGGAAGGAAGGACAAGATAAAGGTGCCCGATATTGTAAAGTCTATTGCCTCGGAGGCGAATATTCCTTACAGCAAGATCGGGAATATCGATGTCCTTGACAAGTTCACTCTTGTTGAAGTCCCTGAAGACCTTGCAGACAGGGTAATACGCTCTGTGGATGATATGATGATGAAGGGCAGAAGGGTTAAGGTACAGAAGGCTAAGGCAAGGACTAATTGACAATTTAAAAATTGTTTATTTATAGTTAAATATCC
>NZ_DAIOFX010000168.1:0-1739 GCF_036745535.1 Dissulfurispira sp. | reverse complement strand
GACAACCTGATTTTGAAAATGAGGATTTACCTGTCTAAAAGCCTTATTTTACAAGAATTGATTTTGTGATTTCAGATTATTTTGGACAGCAGTGAAGGGAAATATGTCATAAAACTTCAGAATTGTAAATTATAATACGTAGAATTGGGGTAAAACAGGCGGCCAGCCAAAGCTGGCCGCCTGTAGAGGATTATTCCTTGCTTATCTCGTACTTGCCGTCTTTGTCGATTTTGATATTGGCATTGAGGAATCTTACTTTATATCCTGCTTCCTTTAGTGTGTGGAATGCCATTTCAGCCCTGACCCCTGTTAAGCAATGGGCGATTAGCTCTTTGTCCTTTGGTATTTCTGAAAGCCTTGACTTTATGTCCTGTGCGGGAATATTTTTTGCCCCTTTGAGCATCCCCTGCATTGCCTCATCTTCATCCCTTACATCAAGTATGAGTTTATCTGCCGGCAATGTCTCTGCGATCTTCTTGAAATCTTCAACGCCTATCTCCCCCGGTCTCGGCTTCGGCACGTAGACTATTGTTGTCTTAAGCTTATCGCTGACAACAGGGTTCCCTGCCTTCTTCCATGTCTCTATGCCGCCCTCAAGCACTGAGGTGTTTGTATATCCCCAGCCCCTTACAACCTTAAATGCATCGACAGCAGTTTTTGCATCATCTGCATAAAGGACTATCGGCGCTTTTTTGTCAGCAGGGAATCTGTCTTTTGCAGTGCTGATTTCCTTTGACGGAATAGATACAGCGCCTTTTATGTGGCCTTTTTGGGCATCATCCGGGGGCCTTAAATCAATAATAACCTGCGGTATGTCCTTATCCATGTTCTCCTTCACGTATTGAGAAGTGGAGACTACAAGATTTCCTGCTTTTTTCCATGCAGGCATGCCGTCACGAAATACCTTTACATTTACATATCCGAGCTTCTCCGCCTTACCGGCAGAGGAAGGAGAGAGCATTCAGGTGACTCCGCCGCAGTAAAAGACTATTAGCTTATCCTTTTCCTTTGGCAGCTTGTCTGTGTTCTTTTCAAAGTCTGCATCATAAATTAATATTGCCCCGGGTATATGACCTTCGTGGTATCTTGGTCCAGGCCTTGAATCTATAAGAGCAAAATCAGCTTTTTCCGCTATCAGTTTAGAGAGTTCATCTGTTTTTATAAGCTTTTCTTCCGGCACCTTTGCGGGCTGTTTTACAGACACACTAACAGCATAAAGCGCACCCTCTTTCTCTGCTAATGCTATTGCTATCTCTTTTTCCTTTGGGATCTTTGGCAGACTCTCTGCGCCCACTACCTTTGTTTGATCATCAAACTTGACTAACCATGCTGCTGGGCCGACTTGAATCTGAATAGTCTCTGCCTTTGCTGATACAGCGCCGAGAGTGCCTCTGAGTATCTTCTCATCAGGCTTGTGGCACTGTTTGCAGATTGGAGCAATCTTCGGCTTTTCTGTCTGAGCCATACTGAACGAAAATGACAGAAGCATGGCAAATACTGCTGAGATGGCAACTGCCAAAAGCCAATCCTTCCTTTGCATAAAAACCTCCTATTTTTTGCTATGCAAAATGCACAGCTTTAGATTGTTTTATATTTAGAAGTTTAAGAACAAACCGAACCGATTGTCAAGGAATTTTTAAACCTATTAATAAACCTATTAATAAATTAAATAAATTTAATATGCTGTAATAAGGTCATGTCTTTGGTTAAAATGTTGGCATTACTTCAAAGGTGCATGG
>NZ_DAIOFX010000167.1:0-1770 GCF_036745535.1 Dissulfurispira sp. | reverse complement strand
TATCGCAGCAGCAAGTGCGGATATGCCCGATGTTATATGCACAACAATACCTCCTGCAAAATCCAATACGCCCATATTCTTGAGCCATCCGCCGTTGCCCCATATCCAGTGGGCAACAGGGTTATAAACTATTGTTGACCATAATACAGTAAACACCAAAAATGCAGAAAACTTCATCCTCTCAGCAAAGGCGCCGGTAATCAGGGCAGGTGTGATAACGGCAAACATCGCCTGATATATCATGAATGCAATGTGCGGAACGGTAGGAGCATAATCGGGATTAGGCTCAACACCAACCCCCCTTAATCCAAGCCAGTCAAGGCTTCCTATTATTCCGCTTACATCCGGGCTAAAGGAGAGGCTGTAGCCAAAGAGTATCCACTGCACGCTGACGACAGCTATGGCAACAAAGCTCTGCATTATCGTGCCGAGGACATTCTTTCTCCTGACCATCCCACCGTAGAACATGGCAAGACCGGGTGTCATGAGCATTACAAGGGCAGCGGACAAAAGGACAAAGGCAGTGTCACCGGCGTCTATTTTGCTCTCCGCCTGGGCATACACATTAAACGGGATTAAAAGCATAGCCGCCAAGATTGACATCAAAAAGACCTTGTTTTTCATTTGCAATCACCTTTATTTACCATAATCAGCAGCCCAAACACTCACAGCAGCAAAGCAGGCATGAGTGAAAAGCCTTTATCAGCGATACCTCAGAGCCGAACCCTCCCGCTGTTTAAGGGCAATTTCAGTATTACCTTTTGTATTCAGCAGTACAAACAGGCATATAATAATCTCATCGCATTGATAAAGGCTTTGAAGCCGTGCCTGCTTCGCTTGATTACGATTATGTAATTTATAAAAATACTCGACAGCCGTCAGGCAATGTCCAGCCTTCAATATAAGCCAAAAACATGCCAGAAAGGATGTCTTTGATTTTAAGCGGAAAGTCAAACAAGAAAAAAATGGAAATCCTACAATTTTGTAGGATTTCCATTTCATATCGGCTTTATTATTTAAAAAACAGGGACTTCTAATTTCCTACATTTTTTTGCAGGAGCTGCATTTTTGTAGGAAAATTATATCGCCGATTCCCCTGTCTCTCCTGTCCTTATCCTTACGACTTCCTCAAGTGTCGAGACAAATATCTTCCCGTCACCTATCTTTCCTGTCTTTGCTTTTTCCTTTATGGTCGTGACCACTTTTTCAGCCATACTGTCAGGCACCACTATTTCAAGCTTTACCTTGGGAATAAAGGCTATGTCGTATTCCGCTCCCCTGTAAAGCTCCACATGTCCTTTTTGCCTTCCAAAGCCCTTAACTTCGGTCACAGTCATACCCTGAATCCCTATGCTGTTAAGGGCATCTTTTACCTCATCAAGCTTAAACGGCTTTATTATCGCCTCTATCTTTTTCATAATTCCTCCTTACAAATTATACGCCTTCTCACCATGCTGGCTCTCATCAAGCCCTTCTATCTCTTCCTCAACATCGACCCTGAGACCAACAAAAGCCTTTATTATCATGAAAATTACCGCAGTAACAACAGCCGTATATACAATAGTCACTCCAGCAGCTATGATCTGGGTCCAGAGTTGTCCGGGGTTGCCGTACAGAAGTCCCTTGCCTGCCTCGTTTATTGATGGGTCTGCGAATATGCCGGTCAGGATCGCACCGAGTGTTCCGGCTACTCCATGTATTCCGAATGCATCGAGTGTATCATCATACCCAAGTTTTGGCTTCATCACTGCAACAGATAAGAATGAGACT
>NZ_DAIOFX010000166.1:0-1779 GCF_036745535.1 Dissulfurispira sp. | reverse complement strand
TTTGTGCCTCCTGATTTCCAGCAGGGGTTCTGTGCTGAGCAGGGAGGAGATAAAAAACCATCTCTGGAAGGAATCGAAGATATATTCATGGAGCAGGGTCATAGATGTCCACATCCAGCACCTGAGACAGAAGATAGAGGATAATCCTTCCGAGCCCGAATACATAATCACTGTTTTGGGGATAGGGTACCGTTTTAAGCCGGAATAAAGAAGCTTCGCTCGTCTTAAATAGGTGCGATTTCTATTTATCAGTCTAAATGGTTAACGAAGTCCTGAGAAAAGACAGGATAGACTCCCATGACTCCATCCATCTCCTGAATATCCTTTGTCTTGTGTGCCACCACATGCATGTCGTCTGTATCGAGAATAAGGACTATCTGATTGCCTTTTATACCAAATACCTTGACATGAGGCATATCTTCAAAAACCTTTATTAAGGCATCGCAGAATCCTTCTTTTACTTTTACAATAATGCTTATTATATCCATCTAAATCTTTCTGTCCTATATCAAGAAATATGATACTTATGGAAACAAAGCCTGCTGTATCTAAAGCTTAAGATAAAAAGTTTAAATATGATATTAATGTGTGTTAAAGGGAAGTAAATTTTCCAGATCCCTGTCGCTGCCTTCGAGGCTATAATATGCAAGGTACACATTTCTGACGCCGTCTATATCCTTTAAGGAATCCAGTGAATTTTTCACATCGGAGACAGTCTCCCTTTCAACGAGAAATACTATTTTTTCATCCTTTATTTCGTTGACCTCTACACCCCTTGCTTTTAATTCGTCCACTACCCTTTCCACGTCTTTCATATCATTTGCCTCTATAAACCCGCTTGCAACAATCATTGTTCCCTTCCTTCCTCTAATTGTTTCCGAAAATACCTTTTAAAAGTCATTCCTGCGAAAGCAGGAATCTATACCTTTGCTGTCTGGATTCCCACTTTCGTGGGAATGACAGATTGTTAGAATTTCATTTTTATAAGTTTCCCCTTAGTCTCGCACCCTTCCACGCACCTGCCGCAATAAATGCAGTTTGTATCCCTGAGTCCCGGCTGGTCTATGTTTTTAGCTATTTTAACGTTCATGTAACACATCTGGTCGCACAGATTGCATTCACCGCACTCCCCTTCCATAAACTTCAGTTTAAGAAAGCTTACCTTGTTAAAAAGCCCATATGTTTTACCAACAGGACATAAGACCCTGCACCAGAGGCGTGGAAAGAAATACTCAAGGCCGAGGAGCAGGGTTATCATGCCTCCTGAATATGCCAGCACTACCGGCTCCACAGGGAGCTTAAATGCAAAAAATACGCTGCCTGTCAAAAGCCTGAAGAAGTTTGTGAGATGGGACAGGTAGTTTGTGAAAAATGGAATTTCAATCAAAGCAGAAATACCGAGCAAAACACCCGCAATTGCATAGCCTAATTTTGGCGAAATCTTTACTGCTGACCTGCTGCTCTTCTGCACTGCTGCTCTGCCCCTATCAACCATCTCGAAGAGAAAGTCCATGGGACATACCCATCCGCAGAATGCCCTGCCGAATATAAGATAAATCGCTATAACAGGGAGCACTGCCCAGAAGGCCGTAGTTGTAAAATCCCTTGATGAAATAAGACTCTCAAAATAGGCAAAGATATCGATGAGCTTTACGAACCATACAACAAGCGAGCCAGAAAGCCCACCGACAAGAACCTTTATCTTCACAAATTGTAGGAGAAACAGTATGATTATCCCGAGCAAGACAAGACGCCTGAGCTTGGATAGCCTTAACCCTT
>NZ_DAIOFX010000165.1:0-1798 GCF_036745535.1 Dissulfurispira sp. | reverse complement strand
AACACTTTTTAAAGTCTTTGAGCAGTGCCTGACATATAAAATCGCTCAACTTATATCTTGATAAAAAGAATAACATGCACAATGTGTACAGTCAATATTGACGAGAGTCCGCATATGGTATGTTATACTGTTTTAAAGCACGAAAGGGGTCATAACCATGAAAAAACTCGCAAACAGATATTTGCATATAGTTTTAATCTTTCTTCTCCTCAATCTGTTCGTCCATGCCCATGATGCCATTTCTCAGGACAAGAAGAACTTTCTCTGGAAGGTCCGGTCAAACACAGCTACTGTTTATTTATTGGGATCCGTACATTTTATGAGAAAAGACGTCTATCCTCTGGACAGCAAAATCGAGGATGCATTCAAGAAATCGAATATCCTTGTGGTAGAGGCAGATATCAATAATGCTGCGAAGACGGATGTCCAGAGGCTCATGGCCAATGCCTATTATCCCGGCAGCGATACGCTTGACAAACATGTTTCAAGAGAGACCTATGAGCTCATAAAAAAAGAGACAGAAAGGCTCGGCATCCCTATCCAGATGATCAACAAACAAAAGCCATGGATCATTGCGTTAACATTATCATCCTTAGAACTCTTAAAACTGGGGTTTACTCCCACTGACGGCATAGACATGCACTTTCTTTCAAGGGCTGGAGGGAAGAGAATAGTAGAGCTTGAGAGCGTTGATTATCAGATAAGGCTTCTTTCTTCATTTTCCGACAAAGAACAGGAACTGTTTCTGCTTTATACATTAAAAGACCTAAAAACCATCCGTCAGGAAATGGAACAATTGCTGCATACATGGAAATCCGGAGACACAAAGGGCATGGAGTTATTAATATCGAAGGGGAACTCCGGCGATGCGCAATTGGCTCCGATCTACGAAAAATTGATCTATGAAAGAAACAGGCGCATGACATCACGGATAGAAGAATTTCTGAGAACAGGGGAAACCTATTTCGTGGTTGTGGGTGCGGCACATCTTATCGGAGACAGGGGAATCGTCAGGGCGCTTATGGACAAAGGGTATTCTGTTGAGCAAAACTAATACCTCATTACCTCCTCAATCCCCCTTTTTATCCTCTCTACCGTGGGCATGTAATAGTCCTCAAGCTTTGGAAGGGGCATAACAATATCATATCCTGTAACCCTCATTATCGGTGCTTTTAAATATAGCATTACATCCTCTGCAATGGTTGCTGAAAGTTCTGCGCCGAATCCGCAGGTCTTGGGCGCCTCGTGAACAATCACAACCCTTCCTGTCTTTTTCACCGATTTGAATATTGTCTCTTCATCGAATGGGTTGAGGGTCATTAAATCTATTACTTCAGCATCAAATTCCTCCACTGCCTGAAGCGTCCTGTGGAGCATGCTTCCCCATGCAATGACCGTAACATCCTTTCCTTCCTGAACGATCCTTGCCCTGCCGAGTGGAACAGTATATTCTCCTTCAGGGACGTCTTCTTTTATGAGGCGATAGAGCCTCGTTGATTCAAGAAAAATCACAGGGTCGGGGTCTCTGATGGATGAAATAAGCAATCCCTTTGCATTATAAGGCGATGATGGCACGACAACCTTTACACCAGGCATATGGCAGAACAATGCCTCTGTGCTCTCCGAATGAAGGTCAGGCGCCTTTATTCCTGCACCATAGGGAGTCCTGACCACCATCGGACACGTGAACCTTCCCCTTGTTCTATTGCGAATCCTCGATGCATGTGAGAATATCTGGTCAATTGCAGGATAGATAAACCCCATAAACTGGATCTCTGCAACTGGCTTTAATCCATAT
>NZ_DAIOFX010000164.1:0-1841 GCF_036745535.1 Dissulfurispira sp. | reverse complement strand
GAAAGATTTTTAAGTATTCGTGGAGGGTTAGTCAGAATTTGAATTTATTCTCTAACAAAAGGAGGTAGTGCAATGGGTAAAAGGATTTATGTATTATTTGTGGCTGTTCTGGCGCTTGCCTTTGTAGGGGGAGTTTACTACACAAGCGCAGATGCCCAGAAAGCAGCGCCAAAAGAAAAAGCAGTAGATGTAGAGGCATGTTACAACTGTCATGCGCCTGTTAAAGAACTTCACGCAATGGGCAAACATGCAAAGATAAATTGTGTGAACTGTCATAGCGGACTCGATAAGCACTTGAAAGCTCCTGGTAAGGATACAAGACCTGTTACTGATTTGTCGTGGGAGGCATGCGGGCAGTGTCATAAGGAGCATTATGACAGCTTTATGACAATGAACTACCACAGGCCTGCAAGGTCTGAAAAATCACTGCTTACCGGCAGATCGCCCAATCCATTCTGGGATAAACTCATGGCACCTCATGGATTTACAAAGGAACATGCACTCACAAGAAGCCATCCCTTTATGCTCATCGACCATCTAATTGTTGACAGGGCATACGGTGGAAGGTTCCAGGCAAAGAATGGGTGGGAATATGTAAATGCAAAACCAGGCACAAAGGCATGGGATTTGTTAATGGACAAATATCCAGATGTAAAAGAGCATAAGGCATTTATTTCCCAGAGTGCAGCAGCAGCAAACCCTGTTTGTCTGAATTGTAAGACGCAAGATCACATCCTCGACTGGGCATATATGGGAGACCCTGATAAAGGTGCAAAATGGTCAAGGACGTCAAAGGTATTTGAATTTGCAAAAGACCTCAACCACGCACTTAACTGCTACATGTGCCATGATCCTCATGCTGCAAAGCCGAGGATCGTGAGGGACGGCCTTATTGAAGCTCTGACAAGGCCTGAAGCGGATACGCTCTGACACAAAGATCCGAAAAGAACGGGCATCAAGGTTTATGATCTTGGCGTAAGAGGCTATACCAGAAAGATAGCTATTCTTGACAAATATGATACTAAACTCCAGTGCGGTCAATGCCATGTAGAATACAATTGCAATCCAGGTCACGACCCCAAAACAGGCGCTGCAATTGGAATGGCTGACAGGAGGACAAACCACTTTCCATTCAAAAAGGTTGCAGATATAGTTGATCATTACTATAACCTCGGATTCCGTGACTTTAAGCATGCAACTACAGGCGCATCATTAATTAAGGCGCAGCATCCCGAGGCCGAAGTGTTCTGGAATTCCAAGCATGACAAGGTCGGGGTTGGATGTAATGACTGCCATACTCCAAAGGTGAAGGACAAAAAGACGGGCAAGGTCTATACATCGCATTTTGCAGTGACACCGAGATTCCAGCTAAAAGAAACATGTCTTAAGTGTCATTCAGGCTGGACAGAGGAGCAAGCGCGTTATGCGATAGACTCTGTAAAGGATTATATCAAAGGCAAGATGAGAAAGTCAGAGTTCTGGCTTGCTGAACTGATTGATAAGTATGCTAAAGCAAAGGAGGCAGGAGTTGGAGAAGATGTCCTTGCCGAGGCAAGGAAGCTTCATGATATTGCCCATATTAACTGGGAATGGTGGACCGCAGAAAACTCTGACGGTTTCCACAATCCAGAAGAGGCAAGAGAATCACTCGGTAGATCGATGGATGTATCGCAGAAGGCTATAAAGCTGCTCACCGATGCGATGGCTAAAAAATAACAGGCTCTCTGCAAAGGCGGGGCAGATGCCCCGCCTTAAGTTTTTACAAAAACTTAAGGGATTGGAGGGGTCAGTCGAGAATCCAGTATGCATACCCCTATGATCCACTGATAGATAAAATGACT
>NZ_DAIOFX010000163.1:0-1878 GCF_036745535.1 Dissulfurispira sp. | reverse complement strand
ACAATGGGGAAAGAAGCCCTTAAAGGAATTTACACAAAATGATTGACACTACCGAAAAAACAAAATGGTTTAACGAGTTTGTGAGGTTTAAAGAGAATTCGAGATTATATTCCGTATCCACCGGCAAAGTATCATTAACAGAGAAGGATGGAAAAGGGAATTATTATATCCTTACCGAGTGGCCGTATCAGGTTCCTCCCGGAACATACACTGTTACGGCGTACGCGGTGAAAGACAGAAGGGTTGTGGAGACTGCGCAATCCAGCATAACCGTTGAACAGGTCGGAGTCGTGAAGACCTTTGCCAATATGGCTAAGAACAACGGGGTCCTGTACGGAATCATATCCATAGTTGCAGCGCTTGGAGCAGGCTTCGGAGTGGGCTTGATATTCAGGAAAGGCGGAGGAGCACACTGATGTATAAAACAATACTTGTGGCATTTGACGGCTCGGAATACAGCAGGGCAGCGCTCATAGAGTCCTCAAACTTGGCAAAGAGGCATGGTGGTAAAGTCATTATGGTCCATGCTGTTTACTTTGACGAGGAGGAATTCAGCCTTGCGCCGGAGCAGAGGGAGAAACGCTTTGAACTCGGTAAAAAGGTTTGCTATCAGGCGAGGGAGACAATTTCATCCGAATTCGGAATAGAAGTGGAGTCCCTTATATGCGAGGGTGAACCGCCCGATGTAATAACTGATATTGCGGCGGGGAAGAAGGCTGACCTTATCGCAATGGGAACTTACGGCAGAAAGGGACTGAAAAGACTGGTCATGGGGAGTGTGACATCGAAGGTGATCATAAATGCACCCTGCGATGTCATGGTCGTAAAGAGGCCCTGCAGTGAATACACAGGTGAGTATGAATCAATCCTTGTACTATTTGATGGCTCTCAATTCAGCAAAAAGGCCCTTGAGCATGCCTACGAGCTGTCAAGAAAGGATAATGCAGAGATAACCGTTCTGTACGTAATTCCGCGTTATGAGGAAATGGTAGGGTTTTTCAGGACAGAATCCATAAAGCAAAATCTTTATCAGGAGGCCCAGAAAATCATGGATGAAGCGAAAAAGATTGCCGTTTCCAATGGTGTATCCATAAGTACGACAATTCAGGAAGGGCAGGCAGCAGAAAAGATTATAGAAACTGCCAATGCTTTAAAGAATGATTTGATGATCATGGGAAGTTACGGGTGGAGGGGGATCAATAAGGTGATTATCGGTAGTACAACCGAAAGGGTGATAATGAATGCCTCATGCCCAGTGCTGGTTGTGAAATAAACAACGAAATGGAGTATTGAGAGGTGATAGAAGATGAAAGGATATAGAAAGATTTTAATAGCAGTGAATGGCTCAAAGGATGTTCTTAAAGAAGGATTGCAGCTTGCCCGTGATGAAAAATGCTGGGTCACGGTTGTGAAGGTTATCCCTTCATATAAGGGAGACATTAATCTTGTGGGTATTAAGAATATCGAGGATGTGCTGGACAGCGAGGGAGCAAAGGCTGTTTCCGATATGAAGGATATTGCAAAAAAAAAGAAGGGGCATTGATAAAGACGAGGCTTGAAGAGGGTGAGGTTGATAAAAAGATTGTGGAGGTCGCTAAAGACGAGAGATGCGATCTGATCATAATGGGAGCAGACAAGAAGAGCTGGATTAAAAAGATTTTAGGCAAGAATGTTGTTGAGAAGGTCATAAACCATGCCCCCTGCCCTGTGCTCGTGGTAGAGGCATAATTCAAAGAGCTTGCACTTGCCAATTGTTTTACTATCCCCAGATGCAGCAACAAAAATAAAAATTTCATAAGGTGTATAATAGGGTTCAGAACATTCAAAGACATCCTATAAAGGTGTCAAGGCAAAAAACAGGCAATAGTTAGATATGGG
>NZ_DAIOFX010000162.1:0-1920 GCF_036745535.1 Dissulfurispira sp. | reverse complement strand
TGTTTGAAAACAAGGGCTTTCTGGTTAGAAAGACGGTAAAAATAAACAGGATTCATAACATTGTTATGATAGACTCATGAAATAACATTTTTGCGAAACCCGCAAAAAACCTTAGGAGGGAAAAATGGAGACAATTTTTATAGTTTTGACAGCGGCGGTTATTTTGTTTATCGTGATGGGAGTAAAAGTCGTTCCGCAGCAGACCGCTTATATTGTAGAAAGGCTTGGAAGGTTTCATACGGTCTTACAGCCGGGCATAAATTACATTATCCCTTTTTTTGACAGAATAGCTTACAAGCATACCTTAAAAGAGCAGGCACTCGATATGCCCGAACAGGTCTGCATTACCAAAGACAATGTGCAGGTTACTGTCGACGGAGTTATTTTTATTCAAGTAATAGACCCTAAGAAAACCTCTTATGGCATAAACAACTATGTCTTTGCCATTACACAGCTTGCCCAAACCACCATGCGCAGTGAGATAGGCAAGATAGACCTTGACAGGACGTTTGAAGAGCGAATGGCGATCAACAAGGCTGTTGTGACCGCTATAGACGAGGCAGCGGTAGCATGGGGCGTAAAAATACTGCGGTATGAGGTGAAAAATATTATTCCGCCAGAAACAGTCCTTCAAGCGATGGAAAAGCAGATGCAAGCCGAGCGCGAAAAGAGGGCGAAAATTTTGCAGTCCGAAGGCGAGAAACAGTCGGCAATCAACATAGCAGAAGGACAGAGACAGAAACTTGTTTTAGAGTCAGAGGGAGCAAGGCAGAAGCAGATAAATGAAGCGATAGGACAGGCAGAAGCGATAAAAGCCATTGCAATGGCTACCGCAGATGGTATAAAATCTGTGGCACAGGCGATAAGTTCTCCAGGGGGTATGGAAGCGGTACAGCTCAGGGTTGCTGAAAACCTTATAAGCCAGTTTGGTAATCTCGCTAAAAATACCAACACTCTTATATTGCCTGCTAATTTTGGCGATATGGCTTCTATCATAGCCACGGCCATGTCGGTAGTAAAGCAGTCGAAATGACGGAGGGGGAACATGCATCTGACATCCGTTTATATATGGGCGATAGCAGGCATAGCTCTTATGGCTGTCGAGATGGTTTTTCCCACGTTCGTGACCCTTTTCCTTGGCATCGGCGCGATCTGCGCTGCGTTAACGTCATGGGCAGGCATTACGCCGCATCTTCCTGGCCAGCTTATAGTTTTTTCCTCCGCATCGCTGTTGACGATGCTCTTTTTCAGGAATGCGGCGAAAAAGATGTTCGGTAAAAAGACAAACGCGGAATATTCGGAATATATAGGCGAAAAAGCCGTAGTTACGTCTGTAATCCAGCCCGGAGGCGAAGGGCGCATATCGTATCGCGGCACAGAATGGATAGCGTTTTCGGACAGCGACTCTCCGATTCCCCAAGGGAGCAAAGTGGAGATTATAAGCATGGACGGCATAAGACTGAAAGTGAAGATGCAGTGATATAGTTTATCAGCGGAGGGAGAAAATAATAGTCGAATTCGATCAAAAAGAATACCGGACGGTAATTTTGGCGGCGCTGCTACATGATGTGGGGAAGTTTATGATATGAATAGAGGGGATAACGTAAGACGGAAGCACCCTTTATTTTCTGCTGATTATGTGTCAACTGATGCCTTCAAAAAACTGATTAAGGATAACTGGGTAGATTTAGAGTTACTAAAAAAATTGGTTCAGAGACACCATGAATATTTTAAAATGCCGGATGAGTTGTTGGTGCAGAAGATTGAAGTTCCGCATACAAGGGCATTGGCATATATTGTCAGTCGTGCTGATAGTTACCCTTCAGGTGAAAGACTGGATGAAGAACCATCAGAACTGGATTTTATGAGGATTTTTAATGTTCTATGCGGTAGCATACGACCTGCCTGACACCGGCAGAA
>NZ_DAIOFX010000161.1:0-1928 GCF_036745535.1 Dissulfurispira sp. | reverse complement strand
CCCTCATCCCGAATACAAGAGGAATTTGGCAGGCATATGATGAGTATGTGCGCAGCGGATCGGAAATAGAATTGTCGTCTGACAGTACGTGCAAGCGTGTGGTCTGGCGAACGGAGGCTGTCAATAGAATCTGCCGTGCTACTGTCTGGAAGCGAGAGATCTCTCTGGGCCATAGCGCAATCGAAATGGTAGAAACGCTTTTGAATCCCAAGCGAGAGCAGTTGATGATTGAGACCTTCTTCCATTTCGCCCCAGCATGCGATGTCTATTGTGTGGAGGATAATGCTTCTGAGAGACACCTCCTAATTAAGGGGAAACAGGGCAAATACCGTTTTGATATAAGGACCGACGCTGCCAATTGGATGATCGAATGTTTCAAGGGAGATCCGAAGAGTCCACACGGCTGGCATTTTCCTGATTACGGTAAAAAAGAGCCTGCCTGGACGGTGCGGATATCTTTTAATATCACCGAGGATTTTATGCTAAAGGTGGCGATGATTCGATCATGAGAAAAGTGTTATGGGTTACTTCCTTTTTCCCTCCACGAATCAATGTCGCGACTATTCGCAATGTAAAATTCTTGAAATATCTTTCCTCTTACGGTTGGGAGGCCGTGGTCATAACACCAAAGGAGGGCTGCAGGTATACAGAACCAGCTCGACATTTGCTCTCCCAGATGGACCAGTCAGTGGTGAGGGCAGATATGCCGCGGGACCCTTTTTTTTATTTGCTCGACCGTAAAGATCAGAACAGGTTGATTGCTTATGCAAGCTATCTTCTTAATAATATAATCCCGCCGGATGGGCATTTCTTCTGGTCGCTACTTGTCATTAATCGTTTAAAAAATGAGATCGAAAAGCATAAGCCCGATGTTGTGTACACATCATGTAGTCCCTTCAGCATAAATCTGATCGGCGCTTGGGTGAAATCCCGCTATAAAGTGCCATGGGTAACTGACTTTCGGGACCTCTGGACTCTTAACCCCATTCTAGAGAAGAAAAAGTGGTTTTATTCACATATAGTCTCAAGCTTTTTGGAGCGAAAGTATCTTGGGTACTGTGACGTTGTTATTGTCAATACTGAGAACAGCAAGACAAGGATGCTCGAAAAGTATCCTTTCCTGAACGGAAAACTCCGGGTTATTCAAAACGGCTTTGATTTTGAAGACATGCCGGCACATGAAGAAACCATTCAGGTATTGCGAAATTCGTTTCTTTTTGCAGGATCCATTTATAGAAGTGAGTACAATCCTTCTCCCCTTTTAGCTTTGCTGGCGCGGGCCGGCAATGAGCACTACAACAAAGTGGAATGGGAAATCCATTATGCGGGTGATGACGGGGACGTGTTTAGTGACCTTGTCAGGCGATCGGGAATGACAGCAAAATGTATCACACACGGCTATCTTGATCAAAAGGAACTTTACAAACTCATTCGATGCATGTCATACGTCCTGCTTTGTATGCCGTCCACTGTTAATACAAAATCATGGATTCCCGCGAGGCTTTACGATTATATGGGGAATAAATCTAGAATTATATGCCTTGCCCCGCAAGGGAGTGAGGTTGCAAACATTTTAAGTCGTTATCAGAATGCTTTTGTTCTGTTCTACGAAGAGGATGCTGATATCCAGATACAGAGGCTTAGCCACTTTCTATCGAGGCAGGCGGGTTCAACGGCGGTTTCAGAGGAATTTATTATCAACTTTGATAGGAAAGTGCTGACTGGTCGCTTGGTGGATATTTTCGAAAGCTGTATTGAGCGAGTTCAATCAACCTTATGAGGCTTAGGAGGGCATATGGATAGTGTACAGTTTGAAAATGCTCAGGAATCGAAAACTATGTCGATCCATTTTCTTGCATTCATTATAGTTGTTTACTGCATGCTTTATGAGTGGGTCGGGATTCTTGATTTATCTGCCGTAAGGCCTG
>NZ_DAIOFX010000160.1:0-1964 GCF_036745535.1 Dissulfurispira sp. | reverse complement strand
ACGCCGCCAGCGTTCGTTCTGAGCCAGGATCAAACTCTCAATAGTTTTTCTGAAATTTGATTCCGGTTAAAACTTGTTTTTGGAGTTCACGCACGCACTTATTTAGCAGTTTTCAAAGAACGAGATTATTACTTTACCCTAAACATAAATCCTTTGTCAAGGGCAATGGAAAACTTACCCCGTTGGAAAGGCAGGGCTCTCTAACGGGTTTACTTAAAACCTGATTATCTGTTATAAATACACAAGATACGTTTTATTAGTGGGCGATTAGCTCAGTGGGAGAGCGCTTCCTTCACACGGAAGAGGTCGTAGGTTCAATCCCTACATCGCCTACCATATTTAAAGAATTAAGTTAAGGTTGAGGTTAAGGTAAAGTTTCAGGAACAAGTAATCTTAGCCTGAACTTTATTTTTTGGAGAATAAAAAATGCATATCACAATTATCGGAACCGGCTATGTTGGTCTTGTTACAGGTGCCTGCTTTTCTGAATTCGGAGTGTTTGTAACGTGTATCGATAAGGATAAAAATAAAATAGAGTCCTTAAAGAATGGCGTTATTCCTTTTTATGAGCCGGGACTTGAAGACCTTGTAAAAAGAAATTTCAAGCAAGGCAGGCTGAAATTTTCCACAGATATCGGGGAGGCAGTCGAGGAATCTCTCGTTATTTTTATTGCTGTGGGTACTCCTCCGCGGGGCGATGGTTCTGCAGACCTCAGTTATGTG
Organism: Dissulfurispira sp.; assembly: GCF_036745535.1. NCBI lineage: Bacteria > Pseudomonadati > Nitrospirota > Thermodesulfovibrionia > Thermodesulfovibrionales > Dissulfurispiraceae > Dissulfurispira > Dissulfurispira sp. Next base: position 1,241 of record NZ_DAIOFX010000160.1, on the reverse strand, counting down.
GATGATGTTGCAAAAGAGATCGCAAACCACATTAAAAGCTATAAAGTCATCGTTACAAAAAGCACCGTGCCGGTCGGTACAGGAGAGAGAATAAGAAAGATAATATCACAGCATCTGAAGGAAGAAGTCGATTTCGATATAGTCTCGAATCCTGAATTTCTCCGCGAAGGTGCCGCGATAGAGGATTTCATGAGGCCCAACAGGGTTGTAATAGGAGCAAAGAGCCAGCAGGCAGTAGCAATAATGAAAGACCTGTATAGGCCCCTCTATTTGATCGAGACGCCGTTTGTGATAACAAACATAGAGACTGCAGAGCTAATCAAATATGCATCCAACTCATTCCTTGCAACAAAAGTCTCGTTTATCAATGAAATGGCAAACCTCTGTGAAAAGGTTGGTGCAGATGTCAATGTGGTTGCAAAAGGCATGGGGCTTGACGGAAGGATCGGCCCGAAATTTCTTCATGCTGGCCCTGGATTTGGAGGCTCGTGCTTTCCAAAAGACACAAAGGCATTATTAAAAATCGCATCTGACCACAATATTGAGCTTAGAATCGTGGGTGCCGCCATAAAGGCAAATGAAAATCAGATAGCACGGACAACTGAAAAGATTAAAAACGCATTCAATGCCATAAAAGGCAAAACCATCGCAATCCTCGGACTTTCCTTTAAGCCCAATACAGACGATATAAGGGAGGCGCCTGCTATATCCATTATCCAGAGCTTGTTGAATGCAGATGCTAATATCAGGGCATATGATCCAGTCGCAATGGATAATACAAAAACAGTATTGCCGGACATAACTTACTGCAGTGATGCCTATGATGCTTGTAATGGCGCAGATGCCGTCGTGATTGTCACGGAATGGAACCAGTTCAGAAACCTTGAAATGGAAAGGATAAAGCAGCTTTTGAAACAGCCGTATTTCTTCGACCTGAGAAATATATACGACCCGCAGAAGATGCAGGCACTGGGATTCAGGTATTATTCTGTGGGCCGACGTACTCTATGACCTGTCTTTGCCTGTTTTTGTTTGATAATGGTGAATTATCTCAAGGATTATCTCTTTGTAGCAGGTTGCATCCCGAATATTATCGTATGTCCTCGATGTCTTGATATAGCCCCAGTTGTTGTATCCTTTTTCAATTGCCCTTCTTAACCATTTGCAGGCCTCTTCAGGATCATTTTTGGCTGAATAAAGTTCAGCCATGCTGTTTAATGCATAGATATTGTCAGGATTAA
>NZ_DAIOFX010000159.1:0-1972 GCF_036745535.1 Dissulfurispira sp. | reverse complement strand
ACTTCCAATAAATTCACTGGCAGAACAAGGACAAACAAAGAAGTACACATACCTTTAAAAGATAATATAAAACCTGGCGATATGATTACGGTCAAAATCACGAGACCACTCAGGCATTCCCTCGAAGGAGATATTATTTAAGCTTCGCATGAAGATAGCAGTTTTAACCCTCGGATGTAAAACAAACCAGGCAGAAAGTATGCGCATAGAGCACGCCTTAAATAAGGCAGGACATCGGATAGTGGACATTTCAGGAGAGCCCGACTTATGCATCATTAATACCTGCACAGTAACATCCAAGGCGGATTATCAGTCAAGACAAATAATTAATAAAGCACTAAAGAATAACACAAAAAAGGTCATAGTCACAGGATGTTATGCTGAATTAAATAAAGAGCAACTTGAAAATATGGGTTGTGATATTGAAGTAATCAGAAATAGCAATAAAGACAACATTATCAATATGATTCCTAATGGATTTTTTAGTAACAATACAAGCTTTAATATGCATGCACGCCACAGACCTATAGTTAAGGTGCAGGACGGTTGTAATCATTCATGCAGTTATTGTGTCATTCCTATGGCAAGGGGAAGATCGAGGAGTGTTGCAGTTGATGATGTAATAAATGAAATCAAATCGTATGAGTCACTGGGATACAAAGAAATTGTCATTACCGGCATTCATCTTGGAACATATGGTTGTGATTTAAAACCTAAGAAGACACTTTCATTTTTATTGCATAACATACTAAAAAATACAAATATTCCAAGAATAAGGCTCAGTTCTCTGGAAATTAAAGAGATAGATGATGAGCTTATTGAATTGCTTAAGGAAGGTCGCGTATGTAAACACCTTCATATACCGCTTCAGAGTGGGGATGATAATATTTTGAAACTTATGAACAGGACATATTCTGTTGAAGATTTCTTTTCAGGGATTGAAAAAATATTTAAAAAAGTTCCTGACATAGCCTTTGGGACAGATGTGATAGTCGGGTTTCCAGGAGAGGGAGAGGTCGAATTTAACAATACTAAGCAACTTATTGAATCTATCCCCTTTTCTTATTTACACGTCTTCCCATATTCATCGAGACCAAAAACAAAAGCTGCAACATTCACCAAACAGGTGGCAGGAGCAATAAAAAAAGAACGTGTATCTATCCTGAGGGAAATAGGAATGATTAAAAAACAGGATTTCATCAGGAAGAACATCGGTAGAACCCTTGATATTGTAATAGAAGATCGGAGTTGTGATAGACTAATCGGTACGGCTGGAAATTATATAAAGGTTATATTAAAGGACAGTAGTGATGCAGAAGCAGGAATGCTTGTTAATGCTCACATTTTGGGGTATAAGGATGATATTGCAATAGGAAGCCTCGTAAAAAATTTATAACCTCTTAATGAATAGACTTTTTTTATGTGCCTATAAGTTGTACAGTTTCGATAAAAACCAACTATGGTGCATTTACCTAAAAATTACCCAACGGGTTTATAACAAGTTATCAACAATGTGTGTTTATTATAAATGACTGATAAGATATATTATGTTAAGTTATTTTTGCAAAATCCTCGCAATCGCCTTTATATTCTGGTCTTTAATTCCCTTTTACAAAAAACAGACCTCTTAGATGTCCGGCAATCTTCCCGATAAGAGTAATTCACAAACTCTTATTCGGGAGGATTTTCAGATGATACATGTTGAAAAGGTTTCGCCGTCCACTCTTACCCTTAAATGTCCGCCGGAAATTATCGACGATCTAATCTGGATGCTCGAAAAGCTCGTTTTAATGTCCCGCTACCTGAAAAGGAATATCAAATATGCAGAGGCACAGAGGCCAGAGCCAACGATGCAGAGAATCGTGCTTTGCTGCAGGCTCAATTTAACGATAAATCGAGGCAGGTATACCTGCAAGTATGTCTTTTTACAAAAAAACGGTTATAGCCGTTCTGAGGCAATCAAAGAGTTAAA
>NZ_DAIOFX010000158.1:0-1984 GCF_036745535.1 Dissulfurispira sp. | reverse complement strand
CCCTTTTTGTTTTTATAATGCCATTGAGAAATATTTCCTTCTCATGATAACTTAAACAATGACAAATTCATTGTCTTCTAACCGCTATTTATTGATCACGCTTTCAGTAATCTTCCTTTTCCTCATGCACGTTTTTATGCCAAACATCGGAGGAGTTGTTGCTCACCCGAGAGAATATTTAATATGGCTTGGTATCGGTGCAGTTATTTTTTTAGGAATTTTAAATGCCATAGAAAAGAAAAGTTTGATAGAATCTCCATTTAAAATATATATCCTTTTATTTGCTGTCCTGCTCCTTTCAAGCAGCATGTTCAATCCCATTAAAAACATGAATATGTTTGTTATAAGCTCTATGAGGCTTATGGCAGGGATTATTTTATGGCTTGCCCTTCTGCAATTTGATTTAAGCACTAAGGAAAGGCTTTCAATTCTATTAGTTGTATTCATTTCCGCCGTTATAGAATCCATTATAGGGATTATGCAGTTTTTTGGACTTTATCGATATATCCCCATTACACCGGCGCCTGATGTAGGAATGGTTGGAGGTGCGTTTCAGCAAAAAAACTTATTTGCCTCATGGATAGCAACAGGATTGATTATCAGTCTTTATTTTATAGCTACCAATAGATTCAAAACCTATACCAATAAGATAAAAATAATTTTTTTTGTATGTATTGCCTTGCTTTCTCTAAACCTGATCATTGCAGGTTCAAGGGCGGGGCTTCTCGGCACCGCACTCGCAATGGTGATAATGCTTCCAATGAGGAAAAAGCATTACTCCGTTGCCAGAAAAAATCTAATAACATGGCTCATGGTATTTTTCATCGGCATGGCAGGTGGTTTTTATTTGTTGAGTATTAAGGATGAACTTGGCATAGAAAAGCTGACGACAAGGCAGATAAAATGGTTCTCTGATGTTCAACAAACATCTTATACTGAGCGAATACTTATGTGCAAAACCTCGCTTGAGATGTTCAAAGAGAGACCCCTGTTCGGGCAGGGTGTTGCAAATTTCGGCAGCCTGTACATGTATTATCAGGCAAAGACCAAAAAAGCCAATCCATATTATAAAGATGTCGGCAACAGTTACACATCACATCCACATAATGAACTTTTCTTGATACTTTCAGAAAGCGGTATCGCCGGTATTTTGGGCGTCCTAATCCTCATATATGGATTTGTGAAGGTTGCTATAAAGTATGGAAAAGAGCGAATCGGCCTATATATAGCCCTTCTAACGCCCATTACTATCCATACCCTTGTAGAATATCCTTTGCAACTATCTACCGCCCATTATCTTTTATTTATAATTCTGGTTTATATGGCAACTTCGCACTTTTTGAAGGCAGCACAGTTAAAGCTATCTCCATATGTCACTAAGCCGCTTATTATAATTGTTTCCGGCGCATACATATTTTTCACAACATATACAGTAGCAACCTTTAATGCATATAATGGCCTCGTGAGATGGTATACAGACTATATGGAAACAGGAAAAGGTTCTGACGAGGATATAAAGCCGTCCATGAAAAATCTGTATCTAAAGAACTGGTCAATACCAATGTATATGTTTGCAAAGTCTGAAGATGCTGTAAAAGATATAGAGAGGAATAAAGGCTTCCTCGATGATTTCCTCAAATGGAGCAATTCCGAAAAACAGAGGCTTCCTGTCATGCCTGTCTTTTACCACGATGCCAGAGTCCTGCTTTCGATGGGCATTCACTACAAGCAGCATGTCTATTTCGATGAGGCAATGAAGACAGTGGAGCAGGGGCTTCTGCTGTATCCGAATAATGAGGATTTAAAAAAGTTGAGACCTAAAATAGTTGCCGAGGCATTTAAGGCGATTTTTGACGGATTTCAACGAGGGAAGAAGGACTAATCCTATTGCTTGACACGGGGTCTTATGCTTTGATACCATAGAGTTATTATGATTTGCAAAGAAACAATAGAGAAGAGACAGGCAGAGGAAATAAAAGCTATC
>NZ_DAIOFX010000157.1:0-2010 GCF_036745535.1 Dissulfurispira sp. | reverse complement strand
GCACAAGTGCGTGGTTTAAAGTCTTTTCGCAGCACCTGACATATATTTTTAGATTAGAATCACTTAATTTAGGTAATAGATAAATAAAAAGGAGACATTATGCCGTTTGATTTTGTATTGCCGGATCTGGGTGAAGGTATAACAGAGGGCGAGATAAGGAAATGGCTTGTCAAGGAAGGAGATGCCATATAAGAGCATCAGACCATTCTCGAAATAGAGACCGACAAGGCAATTGTTGAAGTGCCTTCTCCAAAAAAAAGGGAGGGTATTGAAAATTAATAAGGACATCGGCGATATTGCAAAGGTCGGAGAGGTCTTGATGGCTATTGCTGAAGAAGGCGAAGCAGTAGGAGAAAAAACAAAAGCTGAAGAAAGGCCGAAATCTGTCTCTGTAGTTGGCGTTCTGCCGGAGGAAGAAGAGGAAATCTTAGCAATCCCGGCAGTAAGGGCGCTGGCAAAAGAGCTTGGAGTTAAGCTTGAGACCATTAAAGGCTCAGGCCCTGGTGGAAGCATTACGAGGGAAGATGTCACTGAGGCATCTGAAAAGGCCAAGAAGATAGAAGATCAATATGGCATTGTGGAAAGAATGCCTATTAGGGGATTGAGGAGGACTATAGCAAAGAACCTCATATTGTCACAGAAAACAACTGCCTTTGTAACAGGAATGGATGAGGCTGATATTACGGAATTGTGGAACTTGCGTGAGCGTGAAAAGAAGGCGCTGCTTGATAAAGGCATTCATCTGACCTTTTTGCCGTTTTTCATAAAGGCTGTGCATCATGCCCTTGCAGAGCATCCATTGCTCAATGCCTCTGTGGATGAGGAAAGAGAGGAGATCATCATCAAGAAATATTACAATATGGGTATTGCAGTTGACACGCCTGATGGTCTCATGGTCCCTGTAATAAAAGATGCCGATAAAAAGACGATTCTTGAACTTGCAAAGGAAATACAGGATTTGAGCCAAAAGGCAAGGGAGAGGAAGATAAAGCTTGAGGAGATGAAGGGAAGCACATTTACTATAACGAATTACGGACACTTCGGAGGGACTTTCGCAACGCCTATCATTAATTATCCTGACGTTGCAATCTTAGGCACAGGGAAGATTTCGGAAAAACCGTGGGTTAAGGATGGTCAGATTGTGATCAGGAAAATACTTCCGATGTCATTGACCTTTGACCACAGGGTAACAGACGGAGTAGATTCGGCAAAGTTCTTGTCAAAGGTTATTCAATACCTCGAAGACCCGGCATTGCTGTTTATTGAAAGCGCATGAGGATGTCTTTTTAAAGTGCCGCTTGTTGCAGGCGGTTTAAATAGAACCATTTATTGATGATTAGAGGAGTAAAATTACCGAAACCCATTTATTATTTTGTTTTCTGCTTTAAATCTCTTAAAACCCGTGCAAATTGCAGCTTATCCATTTTCCCTGAGGCGATAGAAATCATGGCATTGTAAAGCCTCTCCTTTGGGTCTGATATGCTGATACCGTTTAGCTCAAGAAAGACCAATGCAGATGCAAGGGCAGTCCTTTTGTTTCCGTCAACAAACGGATGATTTTGTGATATATGATATGCATAGGCAGCAGCCATCTCAAAAATATCAGAGTGCAGGAATTTACCGTAAAAAGAAGCATAAGGCATTGCTACTGCAGAAAAGAGAAGATCCTTATCGCGTACTCCCATGCTGCCGCCATATCTTTCTATCTGGTCAGCATGAATATCAATTACCTCGGCGAGTGTTAGGAAGATAATCTCTTTTTCTTTCACTTATCCGGCAAGTTTTTTCAGAGTTTTACCGTGGAGCCTGTTCACTTTCTCAAGAGCAGCCTTAAACTTCTTTTCCCTTTTGGCAGTATCTACAGGTGAAATTATCAGGTTCCTGCCGTCAGTAACAATTTCAAGAGGGGTGTCCATATCAACATCTAAAAGCTCAAGGATGGGCTTGTCTATTATAAGCGCAGCGCTGTTGCCATGAGATACTAATTTTTTTATCATATTTACCTCCTAC
>NZ_DAIOFX010000156.1:0-2058 GCF_036745535.1 Dissulfurispira sp. | reverse complement strand
TTCGTGAGTTGTTGAACAGGCTCTTATATTATATATCGCCAAGTGTTGCTTTTATCTTTTATGCATTTATAAGGGGATGGCGGAATCTAATACGCGTAGCGGGATATTGTGTTGATAGATGGGGTGGAGGGCAAAAGACACGTATTCACAGCGGAGCGATGGGGATGGTGTTGTCGGGAATATTGATTGCCAACATCTTCTTTGGGCTATCTCCACTTTCATTACAGTTCTGGCTTAAGAACCTGAGGCCTGCACCTTTTAATACTCAAAATCATCATTACACTGCTTATATAATTACTGATCACCATCGAAAGGCAAAGGAATTCGAGAAGCTTATTCCTGATTCGGCTATTGTTTCTGCACAGCATTTTCTTCACTCGAGCATATTTATGAAAAAAGCTATTATGATATATCCGCAGCTGGAAAGCATCGATGGTAAGATTAAGGCTGATTATGTGTTTTTTGATAAGACCAATAACGGTCTCAAGAAAGGAAGCCCTGCTTACTTGTCCCAATGGAAATTTGATATTGTTGAAAAGAATGGAAAAGACTGGGAATTAGTGAAATATGAAGATGAGTATCATCTATATAAACGATAAAGATAGATAATCGCAGGACGATAGTCTGCTGGTGAATAGATGTGGCCGATAACTCCTCAGCAGCAAAGCTCCTACGCAGGATGGACGGACACTACAACGCTGTAAAAGGTGCTGGAAAGCGAGGTGCCTGTTTATCGAATGTAGAACTCTCGCTGTCCGGTAGAAAGGTATGAATATCATGCTGATAATTCATGGGCTTTATTCGTCTCGGGCGCTTCGCTTTTTTGCTAAGACGATATTTATGAGATGACTTCCAATAAATATATATGTATATGTACCGCATGTTCGGCTGAAATGCGCTGGATGTTTGAGTCACGAGCATTTGAGTATTTCCGATGTCCTGTATGTCAACATGTAACGACGTTACCCTTTCCTGAAGAGTCTCAAATTATACAGCATTACAATAGGGGATTTAAGGAGGGTAACTATAATGCCGCTAGAAGGCATAAGGATGTTTATCTCTCAGCTATGAGGAAAATGGTTGAGGTAGTGAAGGAGTATCTTTATCTGCAAGGCAAAGATATCAGGGGCGCATCTATATTGGATATAGGATGTTTTACCGGCGAGTTTATATATTTAATGTCACATGAGGGGGCCGACGTTTTTGGCATCGAACTTCAAGATGAAGCAGTAGAAATTGCAAATGAACGGTTGCCGGGTAAAATTCTCAAAGCAAATATCATGAATAATGATATCATTTTGCCGCGAAATCAATTCGATATTATTACTTTGCTGGGGATTATTGAGCATGTTATAGATCCTGTTTGTTTACTTAAAAAGGCTGCTGAATTGGTTAAGCCTGGAGGTCTGTTGATGATTCAAACACCGGATTCAGCATCTTTTTTAGCCAGGACCATGGGAAGATATTGGCCTCCGTATACTCCTATAGAACATATTCACATTTTTTCCCGCAGAAGTGTTTCTATGGTATTAAAAAATCTCGGGTGCAAAGATATTACAATTAAAAGACATACGAAAAAGTTGTCACTTTCGTATGTTTACTCGATGTTAAAGGTTTTTGGGCCGGAAATTTACAGATTTGTGCGCCCCTTTTATAAGATTATGCCTGACGTTATGACTAATGTACGATTGCCCTTTTACGCAGGAGAGGTAATCCTGCTCGCTCGCTTTTAAAGCAAAAAAATAATTTATGCATAAAGATTTAGTTATTTATTATATGGTTGGTGTGTTCTCAACGTTGACTATCAGCGCTATTGCTTATGGTATTTCAAGGCTGAGGAATTATAATCCTTCATCACGGCTCATCTATGCACTGATAGGATTATCTGTATATATGCCGATTGCTCAATATCTTAAGCTCAACAGTCTGCATTCCTATGTCGACTTCTCTCATTGGTTGCAAGTTCTTTACAGCTTATCGGTAAGCGGAAAACCCCTAAGCTTAAAGGAGTTTTATAAGGCAGCGATAGAGACAAAAGCAGAAAGAGGGGCAAAAGGA
>NZ_DAIOFX010000155.1:0-2068 GCF_036745535.1 Dissulfurispira sp. | reverse complement strand
TCTATACTACCTGAATCGGAGGTCTTTCTAAAATCTATTTTGGACAGATGTGAGATAAATCATATGTTCAATAGGGGGGACTATGAAATCCAGTAAAATCTTTCTGTTAATGATCTTATTGTCAGCATTTGTTGCTTCAACCTTATATGCCGAGACGCGTATCCGCTGCGCATCAACAACGAGTACGCAGAATTCTGGATTGTTCGATTACATCCTTCCAATTTTCGAGAAAAAGGCAGGGATAAAAGTCGATGTGGTAGCTGTTGGAACAGGAGCCGCAATCGAAATTGGCAAAAGGGGAGATGCGGATGTGGTCTTTGTCCACGCAAAGGATCAGGAATTAAAGGCTGTTGAAGAAGGGTATTTCGTGAACCGTCATGATGTTATGTATAACGACTTTATCATCATCGGTCCAGCAAATGATCCTCTGAAAATAAAAGGTATAAGGTCAGCAATAGAGGCTTTCAAAAAGATTGCTGAAGGCGCTTATCCATTTGTATCAAGAGGCGACAAATCAGGAACTCATACAAAGGAATTATCGCTCTGGAAGAAAGCAGGCATTGAGCCGAAGGGACAAAAGTGGTATCTTGAAGTGGGGCAAGGAATGGAAAAAACCCAGAGGATTGCAAATGAAAAGCGTGCATATGCCCTTACAGACAGAGGCACATGGCTTGCGGCAAAGGATAAGGACAAGCTTGAAATGATAATTGTCATCGAGGGTGATCCTGTACTTTTCAATCAATATGGAGTAATGGCTGTAAATCCGCAGAAAAATAAGCATGTAAAATACAAAGAGGCAATGGAGTTCATAAACTGGCTTGTATCAAAGGAAGGGCAACATGCAATTGCATCATTCAAGGATAACGGTGGGCATCAACTATTTATTCCTAATGCAAATCGGGTAAAATAATGCCATGCCTTTAGCTAAAGAAAGAAAGATTTATAAGACATTCATTATTTCCATAAGTTTAACCATTGCTCTGATTTTATCCGTCGTGTTCCTTGGCATGGCCATAAGAACCAAGCAGTTAATTTATGAAGAAAACATCATTAGAGCAAAGTCGCTTTTTAACAGTATAGTTTTAGCAAGAAAATGGAATGCGAGTCATGACGGCGTATATGTCGAAAAAAAAGAAGGGCGTAGAATCCAATCCATATTTAAAGAATCCGGATATTGAAACAACGGACGGGAAAATCTATACCAAAAGGAACCCTGCCTTAATGACACGCGAGATTTCCGAATATTCCGAGAAAGAAGGCCTGTTTAAATTCCGCATAACAAGCTTGAAGCCTCTTAACCCAAACAATAAGCCCGATGCATTTGAAACAGAGGCTTTAAAATTATTCGAAAAGGGGGAAAAGAGGTATTCCATAATGAAGATAAAAATGGCCTAACATATTTCAGATATATAGCGCCCCTTTATGTAGAAAAGGAATGCCTGCAGTGCCATTTAAGGCAGGGGTATAAAATAGGAGATGTAAGAGGAGGCATCAGCATAGCCTTCGATATTGCAAATGTTCAGAAGAAGTTAAAAACAAACACGTTCCTTATTATATTTTTTGCCACTACTACCACCTTGCTTCTATTAGGACTTATTTACTTCTTTACAATAAGACTGATAAAAAGGGTTTATGAAGCTCGTAAACAGATCGAGAAGCTGGCAACAACAGACGGTTTAACAGAAATATTCAACAGAAGGCATCTAATATCGAGATTTGAGGAGGAATTTGAAAGGACAAAAAGACTGAAAAAAGAACTGGGCTGCATTATTCTCGACATAGACCGCTTTAAGTCCATCAATGATAATTATGGCCATTGCGTTGGCGATGAGGTGTTAAAAGAAGTCGCTAATCGCACGAAAAACTCCATTCGTCCATACGACATATTTGGTCGCTACGGGGGGAGAAGAATTCATGATTGTACTGCCGGAGACCGATTTTGAAGCCACAAAAAACCTTGCCGAAAGAATAAGAAACATTATTAAAGAAAATCCGATAGAGGATATAAATGTAACAGTGAGCTTGGGCGCGGCTGTCATACAGGATAAAGACGAATCCATAGACGATA
>NZ_DAIOFX010000154.1:0-2145 GCF_036745535.1 Dissulfurispira sp. | reverse complement strand
CTCCCGAGACAGGCGTTATTATTATGACTGCCTATGCCGATGTCAAGACCGCGGTCCAGGCTATCAAGGACGGCGCCTTTGATTATATTACAAAACCATTTTCTAATGAAGAGCTCCTCATAACTATCGAGCGATTCCTGAAATTCAGGAATCTTGAGGCTGAATTAAGCCGCCTGAAGGAATCCGTAAGCGAGCGGGTCGGCTTTGAAAACCTCGTAGGCGTAAGCCCTTCCATGAAAGACGTCTTTGACCGCATATCATCCATAGCAAAAACAGACGTGCCTGTTCTCATTCAGGGGGAAAGCGGTACAGGGAAAGAGCTTGTGGCAAATGCAATCCACAACCTCAGTCTCAGAAAGGATAAGCCCTGTACAAAGATAAACTGCGCAGCGATACCGGAGAATCTTTTTGAATCCGAGCTTTTCGGACACGAAAAAGGTGCATTCACAGGGGCAACAGAGGCGAGGAAGGGAAAATTCGAAATTACAGATAGCGGCAGCATATTCTTTGACGAAATAGGGGACATGCCGCTTGGACTTCAGGCAAAACTCCTGCGGGTTATTGAAGACCAGACCGTTACACGCCTTGGAGGAAACGATCCTATTAAGGTAAACGTGAGAGGGATTTATGCAACGAGCAAAAACCTAAAGGATTGCATAGCATCGGGGACATTCAGGGAGGACCTCTTCTACAGGATAAATGTTGTACCCATACTAATTCCACCTTTAAGGAAACGGAGGGAGGATATCCCATATCTGATAGAGCATTTCCTGAAATATTTTGGAGAAAAATACTCAAAGCCCGAACTAAAGGTTGCACCGTCTGCCTATGAAGCCTTAATGTCTTACAACTATCCAGGGAATGTGCGTGAGCTGAAGCATGCTATAGAGCGGGCGGTTTTGTTCTCAAAAAATGGATTGATAGACCTGAAGAACCTCCCCGATGAATTTTTAGCTCCAAAAACAGAAAATATGCTTCCTGCCGATGACTTATCCCTTCAGAAAAGCGTAATGTCCATGGAAAAGCAGATTATAACCAATGCCCTCAAAGAAAGCGGTGGCAAAAAAATAGAGGCTGCAAAGAAACTTGGAATAAGCAGAAAGGTCCTATGGAAGAAGTTGAAGAAATACAGCATAGAATAAGCCCATTCGGGAACACTCTCCCCTCTAAGTGTTCCCCTTCTGGAACATCCATTCACAACATTCCTAAAATTTCCTTATAAAACAATAGCCTTTTAAATGGCATTGCAATTGCACTAAAAATTGCATGCTATATTTTAATGCAAACCCCCCTTTTACATAGTTCAGGCCTGAATTGAGGCATAATTGCGGCATCGTCTTTTCTTAATTTAAAGCAAAGAAAGGAGTGAAAAATGAAGATATTGGTTGCACATGATGGGTCGGATTACTCAAACAAGGCGTTGAAGAAAGGGGCTAATATGGCGCAAAGGGAGAATGCCTCTTTACTTGTAGTAAATGCCGTGCCAGACCTCGGCTTTACCGACGAATTGGGCGATGACTATACCAGAACCCTTTATAGTACCTTGATGGATGAGGCAGAAAAACTGATGAAAGGAATAAGGGATGACCTTTCGAAGTCCGTATCTGATATAAGGACAGTGGTCAAATTTGGAAGTCCTGCTGAAATTATTATCGATACTGCCAAAAACGAAAATGTTGATTTGATTGTCATCGGTTCCCATGGCAAGCATGGTGCAAAAAAGTTCTATCTCGGCAGCGTATCCTCAAAGGTTGTCAGCCACGCTCCATGCGATGTCCTTGTCGTGAAATGATATTCAGACAAAAGCATGATGTTAGGAGGTGAGAAGACAGAATGAAACAGGTTTTGATAGTTGCAGGGGTATTCCTTGCATTGGCTGTAATAATAAGCTTTGTTTTATAACCAAAAAATAATCAAGGAGGTAAAAGGCATGAACGGAGAAAAAAGGTCGCCTGCAGCATTGATTATAGGCATTATCCTGCTCATTTACGCTATTGTTCTCAAGCGTCACGAGGCAGCAGCGATACCCGGTTTCCTTGCAGAGCTTGCGGCTACTCTCAAGACGAGCAAAACAATAGACACGCAGGTCGGTGTTGGAATGTGGGCAGGAATAATAGTCTCTTTATTCGGGATATGGAATCTTGT
>NZ_DAIOFX010000153.1:0-2222 GCF_036745535.1 Dissulfurispira sp. | reverse complement strand
CCTGAAATATAATAATTAAAATCTTATTCTATTTGAGATTTCCATTATGAATCTCCTTTTTAGTATATTAAGACATAAAAGAAATTATACATGCATTACAGATAAATCATAAAGCCATTTTTATATTTTAAAACATTGAGGAGGCAACCATGTCATCAAAATTAATCGCCTTAGTTACAGGTGCTAACAAAGGACTCGGTTTCGAAACAAGCCGCCAACTGGCACAAAATGGAATCAAGGTGCTAATGGGAGCACGCAAAGAAGCAAAAGGAAGGGCCGCGGCAGAAAAATTGCAAAGCGAAGGCCTCGATGTGGGATTCATCCTGCTTGATATTACAAAATCCGAGCATATCAAACATGTCAAAAAATATATAGAAAAACATTTCGGCAGACTCGATATCCTTGTAAACAATGCAGGCATGCTTCACAAGGAAGAGCCCCTTGTCAGCAACAGTGTTGAAACCATTTCGCTAAAAGCACTCCGCCAGACCTTTGATGTAAATTTCTTCGGAACAGTGGAACTGACACAGGCACTCCTCCCTCTCATCAAAAAAAGCGCTGCAGGCCGTATCGTAAATGTATCGAGCATACTTGGCTCTCTTGCATACCAGAGCGAAGAATCGGAAAAATTCAAGCCCTTTGCCTATGACGCCTCAAAAACAGCATTGAACCAGTTCACCATTCATCTATCTGCTGCACTTAGGAATACACCTATCAAAGTAAATTCAGCCCATCCAGGCTGGGTGAAAACAGATATGGGAGGATCGGATGCACCGATGGATGTTACCGAAGGCGCAAAAACAGCGGTAAAGCTGGCAACCCTCGGCCCCAAGGGCCCTACGGGCAAATTCTTCCATTTTGACGAAGAAATGCCGTGGTAGGGAAGTGGAAAATGTTTTTAAAGGTCGGACATCGCGGCGCAAGGGCATACGAAATAGAGAATACAATCGAAAGCTTTAAAAAGGCTATAGAACTCGGCGTGAATGCAATCGAGTTTGATGTTCGAAAGACAAAAGATGGGAAATTGGTTGTCATACATGATGATAACCTAAAAAGGGTCTTCGGCAAGGAGGTTGCAATAAATCAGGCAACATTAAAGGAATTAAAACAAATAACCGGAAACAAAATCACAACTCTTTCAGAGGCCTTGCAATTTATCGACAAAAAGGTCGAAAAAATACTTATTGAGTTAAAAGAAATCGGCTGCGGGAAGAATGTTCTGGAAGTCATAAAAAAAGAAAAACTGCATGACCATGTTATCATTGTCTCTTTTCATGAGGACGCTCTTTCAGAGGTGAGGAGACTGGACACCAAAATCGAAACAGGTTTGATTTATGTAAAACATAAAAATCCGATTGCTTCTGCGCTTAAGCTTAACGCACAGTATCTCGTTCCACTCTATAAGCTTACACATACCAGGAACATTGAAGACGCCCACAAGAATAATCTCAAGGTCATTGTCTGGACTATAAATACAAAACAAGAGGCAAAGGCATACATGGACAAGGGAGCCGACGGTATTGCCAGCGATAAACCAGACATACTCTAAACCATTACGACATCCCACTGGGATTGATCACAATCAGCAATGAAATTTTCTGCTATCCTTACTCACAGATTAAGTTGACAAACCTTTATCTTTTCAGTTAGATTGTTAAGTTTTGTGCAATTTCCTCAGGTTGTGCCAATAGTCTATCTTGGCAGTATCAATCAGAAAAATGTTGGGGAAATAGTATGCATGCAAATATGCGGGAGGACTTTTGCGAGTTCTCTCATAAGAATGTAAAAGAAAGGAGGATGAATCATGGCTGAAAAAGGTAAGTCAAAGACCGATGTTGCAGCAAGGGCTGAGAACAAGAGCAAGGCTATAGTCTGCCGCAATTGCGGCAACAAGGTAGAGGCTGTTATGGCCGTTTCTCCATCAGGCAAGAAAAGGATGAGACGCATCTGCTGCGGAGAGTAATCTTAAACTCACATCAAAAACAAAAAAGGCCCGGTGTTTAACCGGGCCCTTCTATTAGATCCGGCGGCGTCCTACTTTCCCATGACCTCGCGGTCATAGTATCATCGGCCCTGGAGGGCTTAACTTCCGTGTTCGGAATGGGAACGGGTGTTGCCCCTCCGGTATAACCACCGGAAATACTAAAATACCACAGATGAAATTAAAATTGCAATAAAAAAGTTTGACAAAGTATGGGAGTAAGGAATAAGGTCAAGGCGCA
>NZ_DAIOFX010000152.1:0-2226 GCF_036745535.1 Dissulfurispira sp. | reverse complement strand
GGTGCGAGGGGAGCTCCTCACTAAAATGGCGGAAAATCGAGCAGCAGCGGCAACAGGAGAAAAAATACCAATGAGAATATAACATTACTTACTACTTCTATGGATAGGCGCGTTGAGAGATTAGGGAATAACATTATGCTTGCATTTAAAAAACCATTTGGCTTTGGATTTCGAATTGATGGAAGTGACTCTCTGGGTAGAGGCATCCCAGTCTCGGCAACTGCACCTGTCAAGTGGTTTGTATACACCGGCTACATAGGAATAGCCCTTCTATTTTTGAGGGAAATGCAAGTCGTAACCTGTTTTGCAGATGCTTTTAGATCCCATTTTGTCTTGAAAGTATTTCAGGCATGGATTGTCCTCTTATTTCAGCATCTGGTATATGGGACATGGATGACGCCGCTCTATCTTTTGTTATCCGCAATGGTGCTTTCTTCTGTGTGCCGGGAGCAATTATCCAGGGTGCGAGATGCGACGTAATCAGGAGAATAATTCGAGATCTCAAATAGCTTGTGTGACCGGCGCTTCCGGCATGGTGGGGAGCCGGATTGTGCATCGTCTTCTTCAGCAGGGGTATGCGGTACGAGCTCTCACTCGCAGAAGAGACTTGATGCTTTCGGGTGTTGATATGCACTACGGTGATATTCGGGATGTGTCAGCGCTAAAATCTTTCCTGAATCAGGCGAATCTCCTCTTTCACTGTGCCGCGGAATTGAATGATGAATCGAAAATGTGGAAAGTCAATGTGAGCGGCACGGAGACACTGTTAAGCATGATTCCTGGATCAGGAATCGAATTTTTGTGTTACCTGAGCAGTGCAGGTGTTGTAGGGAGAACGGAACGAACCGTAATTGACGAAACAACGCCTTGCAATCCGCGGAATATCTATGAGCGTACGAAATGGGAGGCTGAAAAGCGTGTGGCGGATGGGGTAAGGAACTGCCGTGTGGTGATCCTGCGGCCCACGAATGTAGTCGACGCTAGGCGTCCAGGCGCAATCGGCTTGCCGATGCGGAGCGGGTGGGCTGATTACGTGAAAATCTTTCTGAAGGGCGGAGAAAATGCACATGTTGTCCATAGCGATGATGTTGCTGCCGCTGCTGTGTACTTGATAGAGCATGCATCGGAGAATCCCCAGTGCTTTTTGGTTTCGTGCGATCATGAGCCCTTGAATACGTTTGCTGGAATATGGAAACTCTATAAGAGTTTCGAGAGGACTGGCTCCTTTGATGAGAGCGGCGCGAAGGTTGCTCATCTCCCTATTGCCATTCCCCACATGCTGCGGACCATAATGCGTGGTGCAGCGAATCGCGGTGATAGGGTGTATTCTCCAGCAAAACTGCTCAGACACGAATTTATCTTTCCTCTTGGATTGAAGGGGGCTATCAGGCGTATCATCGAAGACAGGAGACAAATGGCCTCATGAGGGTGGTGAACGTCAACACGTCACTTGATCCTCATAAAGGCGGGGGGATGGCCGAGAGGACCTTTCAGTTAAGTAAATTTCTTGCAAGGGCCGGAGTAGAATGTGCTGTGTTGACTACAGACCTGGGACTGACGCCAGAGCGTGTGCGCTCAATGGAAGGCGTGGAGGTCATTGCGCTTCCCTGCTTCAACCATCGCTTCTATCTGCCGAGGTTTTCCTATAGGAGGCTTAAGGAATTAGTTAAGTGGGCAGATATCGTCCATCTGATGGGACACTGGACGTTCCTCAATGCACTTGTGTATCAGATGGTGATCAGTCTCGGGACGATGTATGCTGTCTGTCCTGCGGGATCTCTCCCGGTGTTTGGCAGGTCAAAGATGATCAAGATGATATACAACCAGCTCGTTGGTAGGAGGATTATCCGAAATGCAGATTGCTGCATCGCAATTACCAAAGGGGAACTCCCTGCTTTTTTAGCATATGGAGTGGATAATGACAGGGTTTCCGTCATTCCCAACGGGATCAATCCAGAGGAGTTCTCCGTCAGGAACGATGCAGCATTCAGAAAGAAATTTGGCTTGGATGATACACCTGTTATATTATATATGGGCCGGCTGAACTTCATTAAAGGACCTGATCTGCTTGTGGAGGCTTTCTGCAGTGTGAGACACGAATTGCCCGAATGCCAGTTGGTGCTTGCAGGTCCCGATGAGGGAATGGTGCACAGGCTGCAGGAACTTATTGCTCTGAACGCTGCAGAAGAGAGAGTGCATTTGGTCGGGTATCTAGGAGGCGAGGAC
>NZ_DAIOFX010000151.1:0-2260 GCF_036745535.1 Dissulfurispira sp. | reverse complement strand
CTGTTTTATGAAATACAGATATGCCCCGATGTTGTCGGCTATGGACTTGGAGAGCAGCGACTGTTGTTTGTTGAACTGTTCTGCCATGTCCATCTGGAGGGACTGTTGGAAGAAGACATTTAACGTGATAAGGGCGGAGATTACTGCTATAAGTGTGCCGACTATAAATAAATAGCTTTTCATTTCTCTATATGATAGCAAAAAAAACAGCAGGTTATATAAACTTAAAGGGTTAGATTATTTTGACGGGACCATTTTTGCGGATGCCTCGGCAATGACAGTGCCGTCTGATGCCTTTACAAGACGGGACCGTGCTTCGATGAGCCTTGAGTTCTTCTTTGTTATTTCTGCCTCTGCTATTGTCTTTTCGTTTGCCATTAAAGGCATTTTGAACCTCACATTTATTTCTGCAGTTACGGGCATTAGCCCCTCTGCTATGGCGGCCTGTATCATGGCCTCATCGAGGACGGTGGTTATTACCCCACCATGTGTTATGTCCTTGTAGCCCTGATAAATTTTGGAAGGTATAAACTCGGTGGTGAGTTTGCCGTTTGAATAATTAAAGGATAGCTTAAGTCCGCACTGGTTGTTTTTGCCACATGCAAAACAGTAATTGTCGTCTTCCAATTTCATTTTTGGCAATGAGTATATGAGTAAATGAGTATATGAGTTTTCACCCATTGACTCATTCACCCATCAACCTATTTACTATTTGTTCATCATCTCAAGGAAATCTTTGTTGTTCTTCGCCCCTTTGAGCTTGCTGAGCAGGAATTCCATGCTTTCCACAGTGCTTAAAGGATTCAGTACCTTTCTGAGTATCCACATCTTGTTCAGGACATCCGCAGCAACGAGCAGTTCTTCCTTTCTTGTTCCGGATGAATTGATGTCAATGCTCGGGAATATCCTCTTGTCCACGAGCTTGCGGTCGAGGTGGAGTTCCATGTTGCCTGTTCCCTTGAATTCCTCGAATATGACATCGTCCATCCTGCTTCCGGTATCCACAAGTGCAGTTGCAAGTATGGTAAGGCTCCCGCCTTCTTCAATGCTTCTTGCTGTGCCAAAAAATCTCTTGGGTCTCTGAAGGGCATTGGCATCGAGCCCGCCTGACAGTACCTTTCCGCTTGTCGGAGTTATTGTATTATAAGCCCTTGCAAGCCTTGTTATACTGTCAAGGAGGATAACGACATCCCTCTTTGTCTCTACCAATCTTTTTGCCCTTTCGATAACCATTTCCGAGACCTGACAATGCCTCTGTG
This sequence comes from Dissulfurispira sp., assembly GCF_036745535.1. NCBI lineage: Bacteria > Pseudomonadati > Nitrospirota > Thermodesulfovibrionia > Thermodesulfovibrionales > Dissulfurispiraceae > Dissulfurispira > Dissulfurispira sp. The sequence goes on along the minus strand of NZ_DAIOFX010000151.1, from coordinate 1,001 downwards.
GAGGCTCATCAAAGGTGGAGCTTATAATTTCAGCAGTGCTTACCTGCCTTTTCCAATCTGTTACTTCCTCGGGTCTTTCGTCTATCAGGAGTATTATGAGGTGTATCTCCTTGTGGTTCTTTTTAATTGCCTTTGCTATAGACTGGAGGAGCATCGTCTTTCCAGTCCTCGGTGCTGCTACTATGAGTCCACGCTGTCCCTTGCCTATGGGTGTTATAAGGTCCATAACCCTCATAGAGTAATCCTCTGTCTGGTACTCAAGGTTTACTTTTTCTGTCGGGTAATAGGGTGTAAGGTTATCAAATAACGGACGGCTTACATTGTCTTCTGGAGATTCATTATTTATGGTCTCCACCTTCAGGAGTGCGAAATACCTTTCATTTTCCTTCGGAGGCCTTATCTGCCCCGATACAAAATCACCGGTCCTTAATGTAAACCTTCTGATTTGCGAAGGGGATACATATATGTCATCGGGAGAGGGCAGGTAACTGTAATCCGGGGAGCGGAGAAATCCGAAACCGTCAGGGAGTATCTCCAGAACACCCGAGCCATAGACATTGCCGGCCTTCTCTGCCTGCGCCTGAAGGATGGCGAAAATAAGCTCCTGCTTCCTCATGCCTGTGGCGCCTTCCACATTGAGCTCCTTGGCAAGGTGCGTGAGTCCATCAATGTTCTTTTCTTTCAATTCCGAAATTGAAATGTAGTTTTCCATATGTTTTTTACCTCTCTGGGTCATTATGATAGTTAGTTATTGAGCAAATTGGTTTAAATAATAATCGATTTTAATACATTAACTCTCGATGATTTATTGGCTTAATGATTTTTCAACCAAAGATGAATTGCTTGGTTTTTGAGTTTTGCCTTTTGATCTTTGCATTGTTTCTACGAATTATCCCTAACTCTGGCCCAACTCTGGACTTAATTCAGGAGGGGATAATCAGAATGATTATATTTAGAATACAAAATGTTTATATCTTTGTCAACCCCGTTAAAGATTTATC
>NZ_DAIOFX010000150.1:0-2320 GCF_036745535.1 Dissulfurispira sp. | reverse complement strand
AATTACCACAACTACCGGCAGACAAAGGATTGAGGAGACATTAATAAAGAAGAATATTTTCAGAGAATTTTTGAAGGAATATTCTTTGCCAGAGATGCAGTTGGGCGAAGGTTCTTTTATTGTTGTCAAGGACCCGGAAGGTGAGGAGATCGACGATATAAGCAATGAAGAGGAAAACGAGGCAATCGGCGACCTGACAACACCGTTTTTGAGGAGCAAGGCAGGTGACCCATCTGTAAGGCTGCGATGCTCCCCTCGCAGGCGGCCGCAAGACCATGAGCTTTTATATGGGTGCTGCACTTCAGTTGTTTGGCAGGCCGTGGGACAGGCTCTATCATGTGCTTGTAACGCCTGAGTTTGAATCAAATCCCGAGTTTTTTACAAGCCAAAGAAAGACAGAGCCATAGATTGCAGAATGCCTGACGGTTCGATTAAAAAACTGAGCACAAAACATGCAAAAATCCAGCTTGCGGAATTACCGTTTATAAGGCTTGGCAATAAGGTATCTCTGCATGGAAGAGGCTTCAGGGAACTGGTTGAAGAGGGTCAGAAGGAGATAGACACTGCAACAGTGCAGCCGGAAATCAGAGTAAATCTTTCCGAGAGAACCGTCCATATCGGAGATAATCTGATAGAGATGATTCCGATGCAGCTATTGATTTATACAACCTTCTTAATCCAGAAGAAAGAGTACTGCAAGCATCATGAGAGGCCATATTGTTTTGAATGCACCGATTGCTACCCGCCTCTCGTTGAACTATCGGGCAGGCCAGCGCTTGAGGAAATGGCAAAATACTACAGAAGGATTTACAGGGACCAGCCTCTTAAAACAGAAGAACTGCTCAATAAATGGAAAGACGGGATAGGAATCGATGTGCTGAGACAGGGCATTAGCGAGATAAACAGGATAATAAAAGAGCAGTTGAATGATGAAACCCTTCTGCCGTATTATTCAATCGCCACCGTCAAAAAGTATGCGGGCAGCAGATACGGGGTGAGGATAGAGAAGGGAAAGGTAAGGATTGAATAATAATTCTGATAAATCGGGAAAATTTTTATTGAAAAAGCGGGATTATTTTGATATAAATAAAAAGGGTATCTGCAATAGGGGAAATAATGAGCGAGTTTAATCAGAGAGAATACTAATACTGTGATATTAGGTGCGCTGCTGTATGATGTGGAGAAGGAGGGATAAGGGATGAAAAAAATAATTTTCGAAATTGAGACAATCACGCCGATGTTTGTGGCAGGAGCGAATCAGACCAAGGCTGAGTTGAGAGCAGCAAGCATTAAAGGACTACTGCGCTTCTGGTGGCGGGCATTGCAAGCTGAAGCAGATTTAAATAAATTGCGAGAGAAAGAGGCGATAATATTTGGAAGCAGTGAAGAAGGGGTTGGAGGAAGTAGTTTCTCATTACGGATAATTACTAAAGACGATTTAAAGCCAATAAAAAACAAATTTCCGTCTAATCCTCAACATCAGGTTCGGGTTGAGGGTAAGACTTTTAAAATCAATATTCTTGAGTATTTAGCATATGGCACTTATGAGTATATTCCAAGACAAGGCAATGTTTTTGTAAGAGAGTATTATCCAGAAAAAACAAAATTTGATATTGTTCTGAATTTTACAGATGAAAAAGGGAAGAACGAGGTTTTGAAGGCTTTCTATGTTTGGTGCATTTTTGGCGGAGTTGGTTCGAGAAGCAGGAATGGCTTTGGTTCAATAAATGTGATAAATATGGAAAAAGCTTTTGAAAACATTGGTACCATTTTTTCTGCCAAAAATCCTTATGAAAAACAAAATCTAAACAGACTAATTAAGGACAATGGCATAGTTTCCTATCCTTCATTTACTCAAGGTGCAAGGCTTTTCAAAGCGAAACAATCATTTAGAGTTGGGCTTGATGCGCTCGCCGATGTTGGCAAGATTTATAAAAACGGCAGGAGTACTCTTGAGAAAAAGCATTGTTTTGAGAAAAGACAATATATCGGCTCGCCGATTGTAGAGAAAAAGGTAACGAAATCATTTCTTGACCGTCATGCCAAGCCGTATTTTATAAAAATTGCAAAAGAGAGCAATAAATATCGTGCCTATATCCTTTATCTGCCTTCGCGGTATTGTGATGGGCTGGAAAAGGACAGGAATGATCTTACTATAAATCATAGCAATGTAGACAAAAAGTTTGCTGAAGTTTGTAATGAGTTTAATAGGTTTCTTGCCGCTAATATGGAAACAGTTATATAGGGGGATATAAATGGACGAAAAACTTCTCATAAAAAAGATTCAAGCCATTTTGCATGATCCGCCGGAGAAGGCGAT
>NZ_DAIOFX010000149.1:0-2385 GCF_036745535.1 Dissulfurispira sp. | reverse complement strand
TTACCAGCCATCTACGTCCTCTTGCTGTCGATGTTGCGCATTAAATCGTATGCCTTCTTTACATGTTCGTTTTGAGATGCATTAACTATCTTCTCGACGACACCCATGATGTCTTTGTACTGTACTGCCTTTTTGCAGGCAATCGGAAAGAGATTGTTAAATACCTCATTGATTGCATTCTGTCCCACAAACTCATAATCGTATCTATCCCTGTCCGGGCTCGTAAGGGTCAAAAGATAGTTAATCAGTACTGCGAGCATCTCATCGAACATTTTGTTATCGAGCAGGTAGAGCGCCTTTAAAAACAGGAGGTCCGAGTGGTCATCTTTTATCTTGAGGCCTTCTTCTATATTTTTTATCGCTTCCTCGCCCTCTTTTTTCTCGAAATTAAATTTTGAGATGATGGTCAACATCTTGAGATATGCCGCGTTTTCCTTTGTCTTTTCTTTATCAGGAATTTGAGCCATCGCCCTTTTTAGGGACTCAATTGCAAGCTCCTTCTGTCCCAATTTCATGTAAGTTAACGCTGAATTAAAATTTGCTTCGTAACTCATCTATCCTCCCCAGGTATCTAAAAATATTCCTTTGTCTTTTCTGCAAATTCTTTTAAATCCTTAACGCTTTCAAGCAATCCATACAACTTATCGGTGTCAACTGTAATATATTCATGGACAAATATGTTTCGCAATCCAACCATACCTGAAACCCTGTCAGACAAATCCTCATCTATGTATTTGTATTTTGTTAAAAGCTCTATGCATTCTGAATAAGTAGATGGAGATCCTAAATTGTATTTACTGACTATATGACACGCAACATCTATCACTATCTGTATGCTCTCCAGAAAACCATACCTCAATGCCCATTGTCTTGATTTATCGGACGCTATATCCTCAAGGCTATACCTATTTTTAAGTCCAATAAGCTCTACAATGTTATCTTCAAGCAACTTAAGCCGCTCCAGCATAGTTTCGCTCTCCAAATCTGCCGTTTTTTAATCTCTCTTTAAAGCTTTTATTTATCTCGTCTATCAAATAATCGTTGTCCAGATAATATAAAAATGTCTTTTTCTTGAATTCGATAAATCTTTCCTGTTTTTTACAGAATACAAGCACTCCATTTTTAACTATTTCATAAGCAAACACCGGCCTCTTTTTGTATATATCGTTCAGCACAACAACATCAACCCTCTTTCCAATAATTGCCTCCAGACGGCAGTTCAATAATCCAAGTTCCCCAAGTGAAATGTCTCTGCTCGTGTAAATTCCAATATCCACATCGCTTAGGGGCGTTGCCCTGTTTTCTGCCACAGAACCGAAAAGCACTGCAAAATCAATAAAATCAGATGACTGTAATGCTTCGCTTATTAGTTCATTTCTTATCTGTCCTGAATTCATCTTTCTTATTGTAAGTCCTCAAATTTTATTATCGAATCTATTTTAATATTTCTCTTTGTCCTGCGTCCAATCACCTTGTCGATGTCCTTTGGGCTTATGCCTGTTCCGGGTCTTTTTAATATCAGCATATCTTCTGTTATTACATCGCCCTTTTTAATATCAACTTTAGCTACAATGCTCTTTCTTGCCCAATCTTTGCTTTTAAGCTCCCTTTCGGAAGGGGACTTGATGCCTGTTCCAAGCGCCTTTTCTATCTTCCTTATGCTGTTTACCATCTCTATCAGGTCCCTCTCGTCGCATGAAACAGGGCAGTCCTGAGAACCGGGTGCATTCTTGCTTACGGCAATATGCTTTTCGATAACAGAAGCGCCAATTGCAACTGCAGCGAGGACAATATCATTGCCTATGGTATGGTCTGAATACCCAACAGGACACTTGAACTCTTTCTGCAATGTATTAATAGCCCTTAAATTTATATCTTCCGGCGCAGGAGGATAACAGGTTATGCAATGAAGAAGAACAAGATTAGTATTCCCTTCGTCAAGAAAAATATTAACCGCATCCCTTATATCATTCATGTCATACATGCCTGTTGAGAGGATTACAGGCTTTTTCTTCTTTGCGATTTTTCTCAAATATGGTGTATTAGACACCTCGCCAGAGCCGATTTTATATGCGATTGGATTAAGAGAGTTGTAAAAATCGAGGCTCTCATCATCGTGGGCAGTGGCGAAAAACATTATGCCCTTTTTCTCGCAATATTCCTTAAGGTATTTAAAAGCATCATATGGAAGTTCCTTGGGCTTAAGCCTTTCTATCCAGTCCGGCGCGACGGATGAAACAAGGTTTTCTGTCTTGAATATTTGAAATTTTACAGCATCTGCCCTTGCTATAACAGCCATATCGACAAGGTGTTTTGCAATCTCGATATTTCCGAAGTGGTTTACGCCGGCCTCTGCTATAACAAAAACAGGATTGCCTATACCAA
>NZ_DAIOFX010000148.1:0-2437 GCF_036745535.1 Dissulfurispira sp. | reverse complement strand
TTTCTCATTTCATAGCTCAAGTCTCGGTACTTCCGTGTGGCACAAAAGTACAGCAGCCAATTTACCACCCGCTCCGACGTTGAGTATGTCTCCCAAGCCATCATGTGAGTGGGCAATGTGCAATGCCGTATCCAATCCATTATCAATGAATCCGCTACTGCGAGATGAGCAACTTGAGGGCGAAGTGCCAGCCAGCGCAAAAGCCACGTGAATCGGTGTAAGGCGAACGTGTCTTCTATATCCTTCTCCTCCTTGTGCCAATTCACATTTTCCATCTGCATTGAATATGTTGCAAGCGGGATGTGCCATCCTGCAAGCTCCGGACCACTCCCAGGCGACCAGCCTGTGTGGGGGATCTGAGCAAACCAGTCTTCTTCAAGGCAGCACGTGGTAAAGTCTTCTTTGCCTCGACCCTAATTTCGTTAGGATAATGATAATATTTATCGCCACAACTGAAAAATCGGCTGCGCATCTTCAGGTACACACGATTCACGGTATACGACAGAAGGCTCCCCCACGTACGGGGGTGCCGCATGCAAAAATATACATATTGTTTTAATTCCTTGTCCTTCACAGCAAATTTAAAGATCAGAAATTCCTACTCCGTCAGGTCGAGGGGATGGTTTAAAAGAAAACCGCAGCCACAATTCAAGGTTCAAAAGAATCCATAGTGCCCAGCTCCAGCTCCTCCTCACATGCAGCAAGTATTTCAATCTCCTTATATGTCGTTTACTGATTATCCCCTCGCTCAGCAATTCTCCACGCTCGAGCAGTTTCAGGCAAATTTCCATGAAGCCGGCATACATCCATGAGATGATGGGAGCACCAAAGCCATCCTTGCGCCTCGTCAAAATGGAGGGCGGAAGATAGTTTCCTAATGCTTTTTTTAAAATCACTTTGCTATTAGAAGCCGTCAATTTATATGAGGAGGGGAGCCCAAGAACAAACTCCACGATTCTGTGATCCAGCAAAGGCACCCTTGCTTCAATTGATGCCGCCATGCTCATTTTATCGGTTAGCAAAAGAATATTGTCCTGCAGCCATATTTGCAGATCACAGGCCGTATGGGCGTTTACCCGATCATCTGTTGCAACCCTTCCATAATAATCGGTAAATATCTTCGACGCTACGCCTGGCTCATACATCGGCATAATAAGCTTCCATGGAAATACAAATGCTCTGCTTAGGTAAGCGCTCATATCGATGCTCTGACCGAGCAATCCTTTCAGTGACATCTTTTTGTTTCTATACCATTGATAACCGGCAAAAAGCTCGTCACCTCCAGATCCGGTAAGAATCACCTTGCATTTTTGTCTCGCAAACTTGGAGATTATGTACGTCGGCACATAAGCGCCATCTGCATTGGGTTCATCCATGTGCCAGACAAGCAAGGGAAGAAGTCTCTCAAAATCTTCGAACGAAACTGCTATTTCGTGGTGCACCGTTCCATATAAATTTGACACTTCCCTTGCAAAGCCTCTTTCATCGATCTTTTCATTTGCATTCTGCCAGTGTACCGTAAACGTATCCATGCTTAATGGCTTATGAAAGTTTGCCAAGGAGACAACAGCGCTTGAATCTACACCACCGCTCAGGAATGCACCAACAGGAACATCACTGCGTAGCTGAAGACGACAGGCATCACTCAAAAGAGAATGCAGGTGATCGGATGCATCCTCCAAGGATATGTTCTTTGATGGAGATGGGTTCAGATACAAGCTCATATCCCAATATTTTTGAAACCGCAATTTGTTTCCTTCAAGTATTGCAATCGAGCCTGATTCGAGTTTTTCGATTTTATCAAAACATGTCTTTGGAGCAGGGACATAAAGCAAATGAAGAAACATACTTATTGCGTGCCAATCAAGACCTCTGGAAATCCAGGGACAAAGCAAAATGGATTTAACTTCCGAGGCAAACGCGAGCTGTCTGCCGTTCCATGCATAATAGAGGGGCTTTATCCCAAGCCGATCTCTTGCAAGTACAAGACGATCTGCGGTGATATCGTAGAGAACTATCCCAAACATGCCGTTTACATTCGCGAGAAAATCAAGTCCATGCTCCTCATATAAATGAAGCAAAACCTCCACATCACTATGTGTACGGAACATATGCCCCTTTTTAATAAGATCCTCCCGAAGCTCTATGTAATTGTAGATTTCGCCATTACAGGCAAGCCATATTGTATTATTTTCATTGGAAAGGGGTTGATGGCCTGTTTCGAGATCAATAATGCTAAGACGTCTCAGTCCAAAGAATACATTTGCATTCTTATTAACATACACCCCTATGTCATCTGGTCCTCTGTGTAATAATGAGCCTCCCATCTGATCAAGCAGCTTGCTGCTATAAGGATTTCCTGTATATCCAAATATACCGCACATCACTGCTGTCCAAAATAATCTGAAATCACAAAATCAATCCTTGTAAAATAAGG
>NZ_DAIOFX010000147.1:0-2450 GCF_036745535.1 Dissulfurispira sp. | reverse complement strand
CCGGGCAGTTACATACCAACCGATTACCTGCCGATATTAATCATCATGATGATAGCCTTTGCCTTTGGATCGGGTGTATTGCTTGTAGGCAACCTGTTCAGGCTCAGGAGGCCCTACAAAGAGAAGCTGATGCCGTATGAATCAGGAAACCCTCCGGTGGGAGAGCCGAGATACAGATTCAGCATCAAGTTTTACATCATAGCAATGCTCTTTGTGATATTCGATGTTGAAGCAGTATTCCTTTATCCATGGGCAGTAGTATACGACAAGATAGGATTGTATGCACTGGTGGAGATGATGCTATTCATAGCCATACTTGCAGTAGGCTACATATACGCATGGAAAAAAGAAGCCTTTAAATGGGACTGATACCGTGAATTTGAGATTTCAAATTTCAAATTTGAAATTATGGAAGAGGAGGTGAGGGATTATGGTAATAGACGGTGTAAGTGCATTGGTGGAAGTGGAAGAGGGATTGAAGACAATTCCCGGAGCAAACACCATCATAGCCAGCTTTGACAAGATAGTGAACTGGGGAAGGCTGTCGTCATTATGGCCCATGACCTTTGGCCTTGCCTGATGCGCCATAGAAATGATGACGACGGGATCGTCACACTATGATTTAGACAGGTTAGGAGTAATATTCAGGGGCTCGCCCAGGCAGGCGGACTTTGTCATAATAGCAGGCACGGTCACAAAGAAGATGGCGCCAATAGTGCGCAGAGTCTATGACCAGATGCCCGAGCCGAGATATGTAATATCCATGGGAAGCTGCGCATGCAGCGGAGGCATATTCAACACATACAGCACAGTACAGGGAGTAGACACATTCCTGCCTGTTGATGTGTACATACCCGGATGTCCACCGAGGCCCGAAGCACTGATGGAAGGAATAATCAAGCTCCAGGAAAAGATAAAGAAAGAACAGTTCAAATGGAGCAGATGGAGATAAGAATATGGAGCCAAAGGAAATAGCAGAGCTAATCAAAGACAGGTATCCTGCAGAAGTAAAGGAGATAACAGAATTTCGCGGACAGACATCTGTAGTAGTAAAGAAAGACAGAATAAAAGAGATAATGAAATACCTGCACAGCACGCCTGAATTATACTTCGACTACCTCAAGGACCTCTGCGGAGTGGATTATGCAAACAAAAAAGATAACAGATTCGAGGTAGTCTATCACCTGTATTCCATGAGACACAGGCACATGATAAGGATAAAGGCAGAAGTGGATGAAGATGACTGCAATATAGACAGCGTAACAGACATATGGGCTGGGGCAAACTGGCACGAAAGGGAGTGCTACGACATGTATGGAATAGCATTCAACGGACATCCCGACTTAAGGAGAATACTCATGCCCGAGGACTGGGAAGGCCATCCATTGAGGAAAGACTATCCATTAAAAGCAGACCTCGGTGAAATGGAGTGGAAGGGATATAAAGAAGTAATAGAAACAGCAGAAAAGAACAAACAGTATGAGGTCAGATAAAGAATATAGAGAAATGGAGTAATAGGAAAAGAAAGAAGACAACACTCCAGCACCCAGATACAATCTGACAGAGGCCGAACAATCGAGGACGAAATGGCAGGCACAGAACTTAGAACAAAAGAAATCACAATAAGCATGGGACCCCAGCATCCAGCTACTCACGGGGTATTGCGTGTGGTGCTGGACCTTGACGGAGAGACGGTGGTCAAGTGCACACCTTATGTTGGATACCTTCACAGGGGAGTAGAGAAGCTGTCAGAGAACAGGACATATCTGTCTGCACTGCCTCTGACAGACAGATTGGACTACATATCGAGCATGTCAAATAATGTCGGTTATTGCGTGGCAGTGGAGAGGCTCTTTGGAATAGAGCCGCCTGAGAGGGCCAAATACATAAGGACAATAATGTCAGAGATGACGAGGATAAGCAGCCACATAATAGGCATTTCGACACATGCACTGGATATAGGTGCGATGACACTTTTCCTGTATTCGTTCAGAGACAGGGAAAGATTGCTCGATTTGTTTGAGATGACATGTGGTGCGAGACTCACTGTCAGCTATCCGAGGATAGGAGGAGTCAGGAACGATGTTAGTCAGGAGTTCCTCGATAAATTATACGAATTCACAGAGGAATTTCCCCAGATAGTCGAAGACCAATACGAAACCCTCATAGACCAGAACAGGATATGGCTTCAGAGGACAAAGGGCATAGGAGTGATAAGCGCGGAAGAGGCAATAAACTGGGGTCTTACAGGACCGACATTGCGTGGTTCCGGAGTTCCTTATGACGTGAGGAAGTATGCACCTTATGACGCTTATCCCTATGTGGAATTTGATGTGCCAATAGGAAAAAACGGAGATGTGTACGACAGATATAAATGCAGGATGGAGGAGTTGAAGCAGTCAAACAGGATCATTAAACAGTGCATCGAAAAGATGCCTGAAGGCCCTGTT
>NZ_DAIOFX010000146.1:0-2478 GCF_036745535.1 Dissulfurispira sp. | reverse complement strand
TGAGGATTTTGTAGCCTTTTTGCTTTAAAAAATCGACAGCGATGTCTTCGCCTTTGCTGCCAATGGATTTCATGTAAGATTATACGCTTTTGGGGCGCATACTTCAAAAAGGAAGCTCAGGGAATTTTGACAAAGCCTGCTGTAATTTACAAAAAACTCAAATTAGTTTGTTTCAGGTACTTCCTTTAAATTCTCCGCATACTCCATGGGAATCTTCGCCATCACCTCTTCGATAGTTGTTATGCCGTTTTTTACTTTGTCCCACGCATCTTCGAATAGAAAAACAATTCCTTCATTTTTTGCTGCCATCATTAGAGAACTCTCGCTGGCATTGTTAGAGATTAGTTTTTTTAATGCAGGGGTCATTGGAAAATATTCATAGACAGCTATCCTTCCCAGATACCCTGTGCCAGAACATTTTTGACAGCCTTTACCATAATAATGCCTTTCTATTATAGGAAGATTGTGATTTTCTATAAAATATAGAAATTCTTCTGGAATCCCTGATTCGACCTTGCAATGACTGCATATTCTTCTGACAAGTCTCTGCGCTAAGATACCGTTAACGGCGGAACTTATAAGATAGGCGTGAATGCCAAGGTTGACAAGTCGGGTAATTGTTGCAATCGTACTGTTTGTATGCAAAGTGGTCAGCACAAGATGTCCCGTAAGCGCTGCCTTTATAGCAATCTCTGCTGTCTCAATGTCCCTTATTTCTCCTATCTTTATAACATCGGGGTCCTGGCGGAGAATAGAACGAAGAACCGATGCGAATGTGCGACCTACAGATTCGTTAACCGGTATCTGGGTTATTCCCTCCAATTTGTATTCAACTGGGTCCTCTATCGTTACGATATTCCTTGAGTCGGAACGGAGTTGATTCAGACATGCATAGAGAGTAGTAGTTTTGCCACTGCCTGTAGGTCCTGTAACGATAAGCATTCCCTGCGGCCGTTTAAGTATTTCTATTATTGATCTTTTCATATACTCTGGCATTGCCAGGTCCTCAAGGGGTATCAGTCCAACACTCTGGTCGAGCAGTCTGATAACTATTTTTTCTCCATAAAGGGAAGGAAGGGTTGATATTCTGAGATCTATCTCTTTACCCTGAAATGATACATGGGCGCTTCCATCCTGAGGAAGCCGTCTGTTGGTAATATCAAGGTTGGATATTATTTTCACCCTCGACACAACAGAATCATGGATGTTTTTGTCATATTTGAAAATATTACGTAATTCTCCATCTACTCTGAATCTTATCTGAACGTACTTCTCTCTCGGTTCTATATGAATATCGCTTGCCCTGGCCTTGGCTGCTTCGGCAACAACCATTGCTACAAGCTTTACAATTGGCGGCGCCTTGCTTTTTGAATATAACGCCTCTATATTCACATCATTTTCTGAATCTTTTTTTTCTATAAACTTAAGCTCCTTATCAGCAGTAATATTCGCACTGAAGACATCGAGCACATTCTCATCTTCAGTATAATTATCTTCTATTGCCTTAAGAATTGCCCAGTCGTAGGAAATCACAGGAAGAACCCTTATATTCTCCTTGAAAGAGATAGTATCTATCGTCCTGTAGTCCAAAGGGTCAGCCATAGCAAGGATAAGGGTGTTATCTCTTTTGTCTATGGGGAAAACAAGATTTTCTTTTGCAAAATCCTTTGGTATGAGCCTTTTAATCTCATCGGATATTTTACTGTCTGCACAATGGATGATTTGAAGGTTCAATTTTTCGGCAAGGGCTTCAGCGATTTGCTCCTTTGTCACAAAGCCCAATTCAACAAGTATTTTACCTATCTTCTGTTTTTTAGCTTTCTGGACCGTCAGGGCTTGGCTAAGCTGTTCTTCTGTGATTAGCCCTGATTCTATAAGTATTTCCCCAAGTTTCCTGCGCATATCCCTCTTGCGGAAAAGCTGTTTTATAATTCTATACACTTTTAAGTTGTATTGTCAATAAAAATTTATACAATTTAAAGCATTGTAGTAAGCACGGCATAAGGGTTGTTATAGTGGTTTATGGCGAAAAAAAGAATAAAGACGAGTAAAGAAATCGGTGCGAAGATTAAAAGGCGGAGAAGGGAGATTGGAATTTCACAGGAACAACTGGCAGAGACACTGGGTGTTACATATCAGCAGGTGCAGAGGTATGAAAATGGCATGAATAAGCTCAATGTTGAAAATATTCAGATAATAGCAGATGCACTCTCCGTGCCCGTGTCTTATTTCTTTGAACCGGACAAGACATTAATGATTGCTGGAAAGATAACTCCATATTTGACTGCTGAAGATAAGCTTCTAAAACATTTTAGAAAAATCACAAACAATAATTACAAAAATATCGTCATTCAGATTGCCAGAATTGCGGCAAAGGCAGACTGACTCATATATCTCCTAAAAATCCTTCCCTCTCCTCGCCGACCCTCACCTCTTCTCCCGCAAGCCTCTCAAGGAGCACCGGAATTCCTTCGATGT
>NZ_DAIOFX010000145.1:0-2488 GCF_036745535.1 Dissulfurispira sp. | reverse complement strand
GTTGGCATCGATTATCCTTCCATAATCCCTTTCCGCATCCAATAAGAAAACAGCATCCTTGGCATTTTCAAAAAGCAGTCGGTGTTTTCTTTCGCTTTCTTCCAATTTGGACCAGTACTCTTTCAAAGAATGCGACATTTCGTTAAAAGAGTCGGCCAGTTCTCCAAACTCGTCTTTTAAGCCATCAATCCTGTAATCTAAATTGCCCCCTTTAATTTTCTTGTTGCATTAAGAAGCTTGTCCATTGGTTTTGTAAAGCCTTTTATAAAGATAAAAGCTAAAACTGTTGCTATAAAAGGACCGGAAGCAATGATAATAAAAAGTATTCTTTTTGTTTTAGCTATCTTATTGAGGACGGATTGTGTTTTCTCATCGAGTTTACTGCTTGCCATGATTATCATGCCATCGACCCTTTTAATTAGATCTTCGCCCATCTTAAAGGCATTATCCTCTTCTGCCGCTAACCTGTCAGCATTCGCCCTTACAGTCAAAACCCTGCTAATCGCCTCTTGATACGCCCCGATATGATTCGTGAGGTCATCAAGATTTTTCTTTACGTCGCTTGAGTGGTGACAACCAGAACAGGTCTCTGCTGCCTTTGCCATACTTCTTACATCTATCACGATCGTATTAAAGCTCCTTGCAAAACGTGTATTTTTTGAAGCTGAGATCGGACTGAACCCTTTTAATCTGTATCAATAAACGCTCTCTCAATATTTCAACCTGATGAAGCATTATAATTTCATTAAGCTTTGCAGTGGTTTTTTCTATTGTGCTGACCATATATATGCCGCCGAGAAAGAAAATCCATGAAAAGATGCTCAAACCTATGATTATCTTTTTCTTCATTACTCGTTTATATAATTATATCTGAGCGGCTTGAATAATTTCAGACAGTGCATTTCTTTCGATACCTTCAAAAGAAATATCATCAATATACGGCAGCATACCGATTACAGGCACAGGACAGAGTTGCCTTAATACTTCAGGATTTGTCTTTTCAGCAATATCTCCTGTTGGAGGATTATGATGATTAATAATTACCCCGATCACATTAATCCCTTCGTTTAAAGCATAGTTAACTGTCAGGAGTGTGTGATTTATTGTGCCGAGAGTCGGCCTTACAACAACAATAGCAGGGAGCTTTAAATCCTTTATGAGGTCAATAACAAAATAAGTATTCGAGTTGACTTCTTCATTTGATTTTGACTGCTGACTGCTGACTGCTGACTGCTGACTGCTTTTTGCAATCGGTACAAGCAAACCGCCTACCCCTTCAACAACCATGAAATCGTATTTTTTTGATAATACATTATAAGCATCAAATATATTATTTATCTCAACCGGAATCTTCTCAAGTTCCGATGCGACCATCGGTGCAAGCGGATGCTCAAAGCGAATCGGAGTTACCAAATCTATAGGGTCGTCCATATCTGCCATCTCTTTTAAGAACATCCCGTCTGACGGGATTAATAATTCAGTTTTTCCTCCACTCTTCTGCTCTGCTGCTCTGCTACTCTGCTGCTCTATAGAAACGCATCCCGTTTCAATCGGTTTCATGGCGCCGACCTTTATGCCCTTCTTTATTAATGCCCTGATTATCGCAGCAGACACAATCGTCTTGCCCACGCCTGTATCTGTGCCTGTTATGAAAATGCCTTTTGACAATTTTAATCTCCTTAAATAATCCTGCTCTCAAGGCAGAATACCTGCCCTGTTATATTTTCGGTGCTTGCAAGATAGACGATAAACCTTGCCACTTCCTTCGGGTCTGAGAGTGTATTTAAAAGACTGGCCTCTTTTGCCCTTTTTAAGGCTTCATCTGCACTAATCCCCATCTTAGTAGGCATGTACCCGGGCAAAATTGCATTCACTCTTATTTTATACTCTGCAAGCTCGATTGCCGCTGTCTTTGTAAGTCCAAGCAATGCAGCCTTTGAAGCGCTGTATGCAGCCTGCCCTTCCTTGCCCTTCAGTCCTGAATATGAAGATATGTTGATTATATGCCCGCCATCTTTCATAAGTGATGCAAACGCCTTTATGCAGTTAAAGTTGCCCTTAAGATTTACATCCATTGTCCTGTCCCAGTCCTTTTCGCTCTGCTTTATCAAAAGCGAATCTTTTGTTATCCCTGCATTGTTTATAAGGACATCCGCCCTTCCCCATTTTTTATGGACAGTCTCGGCCATTTTAGAGACATCCTCAAACCTGCTTACATCGGCCTTCACCGCAATTGCCGTATCGCCGATTGCTCCGACAATTTCCTGTGCCGATTTTCCGGACTCGAGATAATTTATGACAACCCTGTATCCATTTTCAAAAAATGATAGGGCAATTTCCTTTCCCAAACCGCCTGATGCTCCTGTTATCACAGCCACCTTATTCGTCATAATACTATTGTTAATGTTATAATATTTCAGTCTAAAAATCCAAATCCAGCGATAAGGATGGGTCTCTGGAGTGAATAGCGATGTTTTGGTAACAGTTC
>NZ_DAIOFX010000144.1:0-2519 GCF_036745535.1 Dissulfurispira sp. | reverse complement strand
GGATAATAAAGCTAACTCTCTCTGGAATATAATCTTTTTCTTTGCCCTTTGCCTTTTGCCCTTTGCCCTTTGCCTTATCCTGCCTGCATTCGAGAATATAGCTTATTACTTCAAGCGCCCTGTCAACAGCCTTTCCATCAAGCCTGTAAAACGATTTCCTTAAATACTTTTCAACATTTTTATTTATATCATCAGGGATTCCATTTTCTATTGTGTTATATAAATTTGTCCAGTTTCCGGGAGGAAACACCGATTGAGCAACCCCCATCTGCACATAGTAGTCCTTTGTTCCATCCCTGCTCGGAATTGCAAACAGAGGCTTGCCGAATGCAACGGCCTCAAGGGCAAGGGTTGTCTTTCCGAGTGTAACGCAATAGTCCGCAACCGCAAGGAGGGCATAAGGGTCGTAAGTATAAAGCACAATTGCCGAGGGCGCCCGTTCTTTTATGCGCTCCTCTATCTTCAGATAACTGCCGCGCATTATATTCGGATGCCATTTAAAGACAACAACTATATCATCGCTGAGCCCGTCAAGGAATTTCTCCCATGCAACGCCGTCTATTATCGCCCCCCACTCGAGGTCAACCAGAAAGAGAAGAACCTTCTTGCCCTCCGGTATTTCCAGTTCAGCCTTAATCTGCTTTTTTCTAACAGGTTCGGAATACATCCTCTTTGCATTGTCGAGATGTGTATTGCCCACAAGGACTATCTTATCCGCGGAGCATTTGTGGGACACCAGCATATTCATTGTTGCTTCGCCCCATAAGAGGTCGGCAGTGGAATATTCTGTATGAGCGCTAAAGCTTAAACGGCTTTCATGGTAATCCCCTTCCTGCATTGTAACAAAGGGGATGCCGTATTTGTTTGATAAATGACCTATGAGCTTCCCCCACCTGTTGCGCTCATGCAGGGCAAGAAAAATGTCAGGCTTCTCTTTTTTTATAAACTCTTCAAGACAAAAGTATTCCTCAAAGCATGTGCTTAACAGCCTCTCCTGCTCCAGTAAGCTCCAGTGTCTGAATCCATCCCATGAGAAACATCTCTTGACCCATTCCTCCATAAACATGTCATACGATTTCTCGAGCTTCTCCCTGCCTTCGTCATCCATGTAATTATTCAGGTATTTGTAGGCCACCTTGTTTTTGACAAGGTCTCTTTCAAAGGGGTAATCGGACATTGTAAGGAAAAAGATCACATTTGCGCCGTATTTCTTTGAGGCCTCTGCAAGTGGCAGCAGAAACCTCGTATGGTGAGGCAAAGCAACAAAACACGCTATCTTCTTGCCTTTAAGCTTCATCCGGTTATCCTCTTGACGATATCACTTATATAAGTGAGTTTCTGTTTTCTCTCAAAGTAAGCCATGACCGTATCCATAATCGACTTTTTGTTGTTTAAAAATAAGACGCCGTCCTGAAATTGCATCGCCTTTTTTAATGGGTTATAGACTATTGCGCATTTGTCATGCTGGACGGCAAAACTGAGCGGGATTATATACACAGGGGCTATGATTACATCGCACGGCATAAGGACCTTTACAAGCGCCCCCTCCTGAACAATATAATGTTTTCCTCTGGCCTTTGCAAGAGCCGGCCTTATCAGTTCATCGACTATCTGGTCTTCTGAAAGCTCCCTGATATGGTATCCACGCTTCTGGAAAAAAACAGACTTCTTTATATTCAACTCTGACAATGCCTCTATTATCTCTTTTATCTGCGGCCTGAATCTCGAATGATTCACGATCAAGACGCCTATCTCATCCCTCTCAATCGATATCTGGTCGCTGAACATAAGATTCTTGTATGTGTCCTCTACCGTGGATAGACAATAATTTTCTTCGTGGGCATCGAGCACAAAAATCCTGTCCTCTCCTATGCCGTGATTAACATAATACTCTTTTTCGAATGTCTCTTTTACTATAAAATAGTCAAATGACCTCAGAAAGATTAGCGGGGTATGTGAAATAGGATATATCTGTATGCCAGCCGTAGCAATATTATTTTCTTTCGCAAAAAAAACAACCGTTGAATAAAAGACATCGCAGTCCGTAGAAGGGGGCTCATCACTTGAGGGTATCGGCATAAGCAGCAGGTCATAGCTGCCTTCAAGTCCGGAAAAGGCATGAGAAGAAACATGTCCCCTGAAGTCGTCAAATGCCGCTGTCTTCCAGTATTTCATATCTGTTCCCGGCATATACAGATCAAAAGTATGTCTTATGAATATCTTGACAAAATCGTCTCTCTGATGAGGAGGCCATACGAGAGGCATAGACTTCATGAGCTTGAGGGTTATATTGGCAGCATCCTTAAAAAAAGACTCCGCCTTCTCGTATAAATCCTTTTTGTAGGTAACTATGTCAACACTGAAGCCGGATTTTGCAAGCCTCGATGGAATATGCAACAGCCTTTCCTGAACAGAAGAGAGTTCCTTTTCCCCTAAAGGGAAAAGTATCCTTTTAGCGCGGGCATTACCAGCCATCTACGTCCTCTTGCTGTCGATGTTGCGCATTAAATCGTATGCCT
>NZ_DAIOFX010000143.1:0-2521 GCF_036745535.1 Dissulfurispira sp. | reverse complement strand
ATACAAGTGGAGAGTTGACTTTCAATGTTATCGGTATCGACCTTCCTGATGAACAGAATTTTTGGAAAATTATGAGGGCAAATATGGGAAAGCCCCCTGTTCTGTCCACAGATGAGAATATGAACCATGTATACAAAAATGCCTATGAAAACAGGAATATGATGGCAACATACAGCACATATGCGTTTTCCAAGGCCGATATTGTGGTTATCGACATTAATCTTGACGTTAAAAAGAGATATGTGGGAAATCCGTATGACTATATTTTCACATATGAAAATTTTAAAAGTGCTATAAAAACGGTAGCCGATAACATCTCTGAAAATACACTTGTTGTTATCGAAAGCACGGTCCCTCCGGGCACAACACAAAAAGTTATTTATCCTATATTTCTGGAATCCTTTAGAAATAGGGGGCTTGACATAAATAAACTTTATCTTTCATATTCGTACGAAAGGGTTATGCCAGGGCCGTCATATTTAAGTTCCATCATTAATTTTTACAGGGTCTATTCAGGAATTAATAAAGAGTCAAAACTGAAAGCAAAGGCATTTTTTGAATCTTTTATAAATACAAAAGATTACCCGCTTTTTGAGCTTCATTCGACCACCGCTGCAGAAATGGCCAAGGTGCTTGAGAACTCCTACCGTGCTATGAATATAGCCTTTATCCAGGAATGGACCGAGTATGCCGAAAAAGCCCATGTGAATCTTTTTGAAGTCATCGAAGCAATAAGAGTTAGGCCAACACATAAAAATATCATGCTGCCCGGATTTGGCGTTGGAGGATATTGCCTTACAAAAGACCCGCTGCTGGCGAACTGGTCATATCAAAATCTGTACAATTGTGATGGAACGCTTAAAATGTCTATCGATGCCGTTGCAGTAAATGATTTAATGCCTGATTATACTTATTCACTATTGAAACAGGAAGTTGGTGTACTAAAAGATAAATTTATAACAATATTGGGTATTTCTTATCTTGGAGACGTGGCTGATACGAGACACACTCCAACAGATCTGTTTTATGACAGGTGCATGAGAGAAGGAGCAATTGTGAAGCTTCATGACCCACTCGTTGGTTTCTGGCAGGAAAGGGGACTCAAGGTAGAAACAGATATTAAGTCTCTGGGAGATAGCAGACATGATATAGCGGTATTTGCAACAAGGCATAAGCAGTATTTAACGATGAGTGCAGATGATATATTGTCGATTCTGCCGGGGGTAAAGGTGATTCTTGATGCAAATAATATAATTAATGACGATGTGGCTGAAAAACTATCGTCAAATGGTATAAAAATGATAGGCGTCGGTAAGGGACATTGGAATAGTTTACGGAGGAATGATGGCTAAAATACTAATAACCGGAGGAGCCGGATTTATAGGATATTTCCTGATAAAGAAACTTCTTGAAGCCAACAATAGCGATATAACTGTTATTGACAACTTATCGCGCGGCCGGGTAGATACGGAGTTTCAGCAATTGTTAGAACACACAAATGTCCGATTTATTAATGGAGACTTGACAGATCCCATGTTGTATACGGACTTAGATAGAGATTATGACTATATATACCACCTTGCAGGAGTTATCGGAGTCAAACATGTTATGCAGAATCCGGATAAGGTGCTTTATGTCAACGCTCTCTCAACGCTTAATATTTTTGAGTATGCCAAAAAAGCCAAAAGCCTTAAAAAGCTGTTTTTTTCGTCCACAAGCGAAGTATATTCCGGTACCATGAAACATTTCGGAATTACCGTGCCAACCGATGAAGATGTGCCGCTTACCATTGCCGATATTAAAGCAGACAGAACCAGTTACGCCCTGAGCAAAATGTACGGTGAATCGATAGGGTTTATTTACGGCAGGAAATACGGTATCCCAGTTACGGTTGGGAGATATCATAATGTATACGGTCCAAGGATGGGGTTTGCACACGTAATTCCCGAGATGTTTGTGAAAATAACCAAAAACGACATCATTGATGTAGCTTCGCCTGCACATACGAGGGCATTCTGTTTTGTCGATGATGCCATTGTGTTGACGATACTGGCAACCGAAAGTCCTGACACAATAAATGAAATAGTCAATATAGGCAATTCGAGGGAGGAAGTAAGTATAAAAGACCTGGTTTTAAAGATTGCCGAGGTCTTGAATAAGGCAATAACTATCAATGAACTTCCCGATACTCCTGGATCACCTCAAAGGAGATGCCCCGACACGACAAAAATAGAAAAATTGACAGGTTATACCCCTGTCTTTTCCCTGGAGGAAGGAATTCGCAGGACATACGATTGGTATAAGGACAAGCTAAATGTCAGATACGAGTAGGTCGAGTTTGTATTTGAAAACTCACATTCTATGAAGACCGGATATCGAAAAATAGAGTTAGACGCCCCTAATTTAGACGAGCAGGAAAAGAATTATTTAACCAAAGCAATAGAGACCAATTTTATATCTACCTTCGGTCCTTTTGTCCATGAATTCGAAGAAAAGTTTGCTGCTTATATAAACGCTAAAA
>NZ_DAIOFX010000142.1:0-2560 GCF_036745535.1 Dissulfurispira sp. | reverse complement strand
ATTATTTCTTATATTATTTCTTATATTTCTGTCTTCTGTCTTCTGTTCTCTGTCCTCTAATTTAGCCTCTGTCTTTGCATCTTTTTTGTCTTCGGTGCCGACCTTTGAAGAAATCTCTATCACAAGCCTTGCAGGGTCTTCAAGACTGAAAACCTTAAAGTCATAATCAGATGTTTCAAGGTCAAAAACGATTCTCACGGTATTTGCAGTAAACCGGCCCACCCTAACCGTCTTTAGAGATTTACTGTTGATCGCAAAATTTGTCTGGATGCCTTTCATCAGTTTCGCATTCTTTATATCGAAGAAAAGCCTTTCGGGATTGGACAACTTGCCTTTGCTAAATTCTGCAGGGCCTGACAGGTCAATAACAACCCTTATGTATTCTGCGGTAGACCAGTGCCTGAGTCCTTTGACCTCGATCAACTCTTCAGATTTGCTTACGGAAGGAAAAATAAGCAAGCAGCAAGTAGCGAGCAGCATGAAGAATAGGAAAAATGGAGTGACGGAGCGATGGAGGACTGAATTGGAGTAATGGAGTAATGGAGTAATGATTTTTCTCCCAATACTCCAACACTCCATTACTCCATTGCCTCTGTCTTCTGACTTATAACTATATTGCCTGAACAGCCTTAACCTCCGGTATCTCCTTCTTTATTGTGCTCTCCACCCAGTTTTTCATTGTCAGGGTAGACATGGGGCATGTGCCGCATGCTCCCATCAGCCTTACATATACTATATCGTCTTTTACCTCGATTAGTTCAATATCCCCACCCTCTGTCTTAAGGCCGACCCTGATTTTGTCTAAAACACCTTCTACCTGCTCTCTGGTAATCATATCTACCTCACCAATACCCCAAAAAATCTGACGACTTTTTTTGGGGGCCCCGCCTTCATTTATTTAAATCATAGTCAATGATTGAGAGTTTATCAAGGGCAATAACAATTTATTGTTTAATAATAATTTTAACATGATTTAAATCATACATAAAATTATCGGATAAAATATATCATTGTTTATCTCAAACACAAGACACAAAAGGAGGATCTCGGATGAAAAAGAAAACTGCTATGAAGTTTGCAACCTTTCTTATCGCACTGTCATCTGCAGCACTGCCAGCAGTCCTGCCAGCCGGTCAGGACGTCCATAAGCATTCGCATCATGAAAAATCGCATTCTGCCGCAAACCCATTGATAGAAGAAATGGTAATACTGGACGGAGTTTTCCGTGAAGTGGTTTCTGCCGTATCTCTTGGAGATGGCGAAAAAGTGCATAAGGCGCTGCACCACATGCACGGCACCATGGAAAAGACCCACGAAGGAGTTCATGCAGGGGCAGTCAAAATCCCTAAAAATGCCCATCGGGTCGATGAATTCGTAAAATTGGATAAAGAGTTTCACGGCAATCTGGAAGCACTGGCACATGCAGCACATGAAAACAACCAGAAAGAGATGTTATCGCTGACAAAAAGCTCCTTGAAGGCTGTGTAAACTGCCACCAGACTTTCAGAAAGTAACCGCTTATCTCATAGCGATCCCCTCCCAATGAGATACCCTGCATAATGTGCAGGGTGTCTCTTTTTTTCTTATATCCAAATGCACCGCCTTTAATCTTCCTTTAATCTTCCATTTGTTATGCTGAAATCAAGGATTGGGTGGGTACCCGAAATTAACCCTGATCCAGAAGAAAGGAGGAAGCCGTGGAAACATCATCAGCAATCTTGGCAGCGGGATTGGCCTTTGAGGTCCTGACCGTGGTACTGACAATAGGAGCGATACTCGTAATTGTCAGGCCAACACCAAAATTTAAACCAATTAAAAGGGAGGCGTGTATGAAGACATTATCAGCAGTTTTGACAGTGGGTTTAGCCCTCGTATTAACAACAGGGACGGTTCTCGCCAGCGAGTATGAAAGACGTGGCGGCAAGGAATATGAGCGTCATGAAAGGTATGAAAGCAAGATTTACGGCACGGTAGAAAAGCTTCCAAAAGGGTTCGTAGGCACATGGGTTGTTAATGGAAAAGAGGTTCTGGTAACAAAGGATACCTTTATAGAGGAAGAACACGGAAAGGCTGTTGTCGGAGCATATGTGGAAGTAAAGGGCAGCTATGACGGGAAGACATTCACTGCATATAAGATCGAAGTAAAAAGGGCAAGGAAATAAGGCTTTCTGCAAAGGAATATAATTTACTTGAATACCTTGCCTTAAACGAAGGCAGGGTAGTAAGCAGAACAGAGCTTATAGAGCATGTCTATGATGCAGAGTTTGACCTTGACAGCAATATCATAGATGTCTATATCAACTATCTGAGAAATAAAATAGATAAGGGTTTTGATAAACAATTCATACACACTGTAAGAGGTGCTGGATACACATTAAAAAGCGACAGATGAAAAAAATACTGAGATCAATAAAGGGTCAGCTATTCTTATGGTTTTTTACATTCTCATCCGCCATACTGCTTGCTGTGGGGTTATTCATGTATTATGAGATCAAAGAAATAGTATTCCACTCCGTTGACCATACACTCCATTCAAAAATTCAGATGATTACCGGCCTCC
>NZ_DAIOFX010000141.1:0-2592 GCF_036745535.1 Dissulfurispira sp. | reverse complement strand
TGCAATGATATTTCTGCTCCTGCCAATTATGGCCTTTCCAGAGGTAAAGCTCGGCCTCTTGCCCAGGCTTCCAGAACAAGAAATGGTTGAGATGTTCACACCACTCGCAAAACATCTCGAAAAAGAGATAGGCCGGAAAGTAACTATTGTTGTGCCTAAAGACTTCGATGCCTTTACCAAAATGGCAATCGGAGGTGAGTTTGACCTGGGTTATGCCAATCCTTATATCTATGTACTTATTAAGAAGGATGTGCCCAGCAGCAGAACCCCTCGCCCTTGCAGCAGAACCTAAAATCGGAACAAAGTTCAGGGGCATTTTTATTTGCAAGAAAGGACAAACCCATTAAAAGTGTAAAAGACCTGAAGGGCAAAAAATTGCCTTTATGGACCCGGGCTCTGCCGGAGCCTATCTTGTGCAGATGCTCATGCTCAAAGAAGCAGGGGTCAGTAAAGCAGAAATTACGCCGGTATTCGTTAAAAAGCCGGGGCCTGTTGCTGATGCAGTATTATTCGGCAAGGCAGATGCCGGTGGAATAAGGGAAGACGACCTTGAGAAGGTTCCGAATAGTGCAGAATTTCGAGTTATAGGAGCAAGCGCATGGATTCCAAATTTCCCTTTATTTACCACAAAGAAGACAGACAAAGCAGTTGCAGCCAAAGTCAGAGATGCCCTCTTGAAACTTAAGCCAGGTGCTGCAAAAACATTCCCGGTATTAGGCCCTGCAAAGATTGAGGGATTTGTTCCAACGACAGATAAAGATTTTGACCTTATGAGAGAAGCTGCCAGAGCAGCAGGGGCATTATAAGATTTGTAAGTTTTCTCAGGAAAGGACAGGAGGAATGATATGAAGAAAGTCATATGTGCTTTATTAGCAGGTATGGTCTTGTTGTTAATATGCAGTGCCGGTGCTTTTGCAGATGAAATTAGAATAGGGGCAGGCGCAGCGCCTGCAGGTATATTAAAAACAATTAAGGAATATTTTGAAAAAACGAGCGCGGTTAAACTTACTATTGTAGAGGTGGGACCTAGGATAGCAATGCAAGACCTCCTAAAAGACACTATAGATGTTGCAGGGGCAGGAGTCACACTTGACGAGTGGATTGCTGTCATGAAAAAGGATGGGATTGAGGTCAATAAAGCAGAACTGCAAAGTTTCGTTATTGGAAAAAGCAGGGCAGCGGTTTTTATAAATAAATCCAATCCTGTTTCAAGACTTACAAAAGAGCAATTAAAGGGTATATTCACCGGGAAAATTACTAATTGGAGGGATGTAGGCGGGAAAGACATGACAATCGTTATAGTATGGGGAAAACTGACTCCCGGAATGAATGCACTATTCATAAGCAAGATACTTGATGGTGAGTCTCCAACAAAGGATATTCTTGAAGCCGTTACTGGTCCTGATGTAAAACAAAATATAGCATCAAACCAGGAGGCAATAGGGATTGTAGCTTCAAATGTAGTTGATGATACCATCAAGGTTCCTGAGATACCAGAGGTATCAAGTGATATAATCCTTGTTACTAAAGGCAAACCATCTCAACGTGTTCAGAGACTCATTGATTTTATTAAAGGAGAGGGACAGAAGTATATCAAACAGTAAGACAGTGTGAAAGAGAAAGAATGCCTCTATAGACAAAGTTATGAAGGAGAGTTAAACTAAATTATTGATTCCGAGGCATGAAATGTTTAAAAAATTAATAGTTAGCAGTTAACTTATGGAAAAACGCTGGTATCTAAGTACCTTAGATATTATCAACGAGCTGCCGGAAGACGAAAGATCATTTTTTTACCAAAATCACACAAGAAAAAATATTCCAAAAACAGCGTTATCTTCTCTCCGGGCGACCAGGGCAATTTAATCTACTATGTTTTAAGCGGCAGGGTTAAAATCTATAACCTCTCTGAGTGTGGAAAGGAGATCATATACTGGTTCTGTCAGCCAAAGGATTTTTTCGGCCTTGCAGAGGTTTGCGACGGTGAGGTGAGGACTGTCTTCGCAGAGGCAGTGGAGGATGCTGAGGTCCTGTGCATAAATAGAGCGAATTTTGAGGATCTTATCAGCAGGAATCCTAAGATAGCCGTCTTTATTATGAGAATGCTCGGCAGTAGAATAAGACAGGCGCATGAGACCATAAAGGAGCTTGTTATATGCGATGTTCACACCCGATTGGCCCAACTCCTTATCAAGCTCGGTCAGATATGCGGCTGTTCTCATAATGGGGTTATTACCATAAAAGTTTACCCATCAGGAAATGGCAAACATGATAGGGGCTACAAGGACAACTGTGACAGAAGCGATGAATGAGTTCAGGAAAAATGGACTCATCGAGTGTGATGGACGCAGAATCGCCATTCTCGATTATGCAAGGCTTGTCAAGCTTATAGATTCTTCTGACTGATATCTTTTAATTCCCTCTTATAGTTCACACACCGAAATGCCCTTCATCTGGATTTCTTGAAAAATTAATCATTGTCGTCCAGCAAACATAATTAAAGTTTTTTAGATTGTAGTATAGATTTAAGAATACTTTAAAGGAGGTTAAGGACAATGAAGAAGAGTCTCCCAAAAACTATCAAGGACGTTGAAG
>NZ_DAIOFX010000140.1:0-2623 GCF_036745535.1 Dissulfurispira sp. | reverse complement strand
TGTATATATTAACATCCTTTTTTTAAACCACGCAACATTGTCTTTGACCACTATGCGATTGATTGCAAATGGGTTGGAGTCTTTTTTTACAACCCCGTGTTTTGTTGTAAATACTGCCTTATAGCCCGTCGCTCTTGCAACTTGTAGGGCTGTATCACTATAGCTGCCGTAAGGCCAGCACAGGTATGGACACGGTCTGCCGAGCCTTTCTTCAATCGTTCCTTTGGAATCCATTAATTCTTCTAAAAGTTCGTTCTCGTTTAATTGTCCGCATCTTCTGTGGCTTTTTGTATGGGAATAGAATTCAATAAAACCACTCTTCTGCATCTCTTTTGCCATATCCCAGTTAATAACGACCTTATGTGACTGACCATTTGCTAAAAGTTTTTTGCTCTCTCTGTGGGGTGGAATTATTACATCCTGACTTTTGACTATATTCGATGCCCTCTCTGTCCTATCTGTGATTACAAAAATGGCGGCATTAATGTTGTATTTTTTTAGTACAGGGAATGCATAAAGATAATTATCAAGCCATCCGTCATCAAAGGTAACAACTACCGACTTTTCTTTAATGGTTAATTTTCCACTTATAAAATCCAGCAATTCATCTATCTTTAATGTCCTGTATCCAGATTTATACAAATACTCCATCTGCCCTTCGAAGACCTCAGGGGTTACAGTGACCATATCTCCTCTGTGGGGATTGATGTGGTGATACATTAATACCGGAATAGGTTTCACGAGGTTTTATCCTTTAAAAGCGATGAATAAAGGGCATACATCTTCTCGCACATCTTTTCTACGGTATAATTTTGCTCAACAATTTTTCTCCCCTCCATGCCCATTGCCATTGCCCTTTCCCTGTTTTCAAGTATTTTAATGACTGCATCTGCCAATGCTGATGGATTATTCGGTTCTACGAGATAACCATTTATTCCGTCTCTTACGACTTCACCGACTCCGCCGACATCCGTCCCTATAACAGGTTTTTCCATTGCCATTGCCTCTATGAACGATGTTCCAAGTGCTTCCTGAAGGGTGGGAAGAACAAAGAGGTCGATGGATTTAAGTATTTCAGGAATATCCCTTCTTAACCCGAGCATGAAGACTTTATCAGACAGGCCCGAAGTGTGAATTTTATTTAAAATATTCTCTTTCTGTGGGCCATCTCCAGCAAATACAAAAACAGCTTCTGGTATTTTCTGCAAGATTAACGGGATCGCATCAAGTAAGATATGGTGTCCTTTTTTTCTTCTTAAAATTGCGATGGTCCCGATGAGCGGAATATCAGGTTCCAATCCCAACTCCTGCCGTAGGTTTTCAGTAGTTTTTTCAGGGCTGAATTTGCTTGTATCAATGCCTGTTGGAATGGCAACTATCTTTTCAGAATGGATGCCTTCTTTTATTAAATAATTCCTGACATATTCGCTGACAGTGACAACTCTGTGGGGAAGAAAGCTATATGTAAATTTTGATGTTATGGGCAATGCAAGATGTCTTGTTCTGACTATTATTGGTTTTCTTTTTGAAAATCTTCCTGCTATACCAGCAAGAAGACTGTCCCTTCCACTGTGGGTGCTTATCACATCGATTTTTTCGTTTCTTATTAACTTGAGGATGAATTTTATTGCAAGGATGTCATAACTCTTCCTCATCCTGCATGTCCTGACTTCAAATCCTTCTGCTGAGGCCCTTTTGCCGAGCATACTGTCAGGCTGACACAGAATAATTACCCTTGCACCAAGTTTCTTCAGGCCGATGGATTCCTGAAACGTCCTGTTTTCCTGGCCTCCCCAGCCTGTGGACGATTCTGTATGGAGTATGGTGAGCATAATCCCCTTAAGCTGTTTTTATGCCACAGATGATTATGTGGTCGCCTGTCAGAAGTTCTCTGGATGCCAGTCCTTTAATGAGATATTCCCTATCGTTATCGTCATTTTTATTAAAGAGTGATCCGATGAGATAGAGGGCCTTTAAAATGGGATAGAGCCACAAGCCCTTTAACCTTGTCCCCGAGGCTATAACGTGTCTTGGCTCAAAGCCTAACTTTTTCATTAATTGAAATATCTCGACAAAGGAGATCGGGTTATAAGCAAGAAAGCTCCACTCTTTGTAGCATCGCCCCGCCTTGTATGGCTTAAAATGCGGAAAGTATCCCCGGCGTAAAAAAAACAACCTGGATGACACTGAAAGCATATTGGGCAGGCTGATTATGAGCATGCCTTCCTTTTTTAAAACTCTATGGAATTCAGAAAAGACGTGCTTGTGATTTTCAACGTATTGTAAAGATTCGCTGCACACTAAAAAATCGATCGCTTCCTCTCTAAAAGGCAAAAAATGGTTGATATCTGCCTTTACGAATTTTTTTTTGTTTGCAGGAGAGTCATATCTGTCCATGAAAAAGACCTCAAACCCCATATCTTCAAGGGCTGATCCCAATTCACCCTTGCCGCAGGCAGCATCCAACAGATAACCCTTCTTTTCTTTTCTAAGGAGTTCGCATATTTTTTGGTGCTCAAGTCTCATTGTGTTTTCAGTCTTTTTATCAAGATATCTTTAATTTCGGCTGGTTTTATATCCTCAAGGCATTTACTTATTTTACTTCCATTGCATCCGTCTTTTC
>NZ_DAIOFX010000139.1:0-2705 GCF_036745535.1 Dissulfurispira sp. | reverse complement strand
GAGGCATCTCTGCAGGGATTTCGATGGCCTCTAAAAGTTCTTCTGATACCTCTGGAGGTTTTTCCATGGGTTTCACTAATTTTTTTGCAACTGCAACTTTTTTTGACAGCCTTTTTTGTCACCACAATCTTTTCCTTCTTTGCAACCTTCTTTTTTGGCTTTTCCGGCTTTGGCTTTTTTTCGGCCTTTGCTTTGCCCATGGCCTTGATAATGTCTGCTTTTTTAAGTCCGCTCTTTAGGGCAATATTAAGCTCTTTTGCCAGTGTTTTGAGTTCTGCTATTGTTAATTCTTCAAGGGGCTTTTTTATCTCCTTTTTTTGGGGTTTTACAGCTTTTTTACGGCAGGCTTTGCGACTTTTTTTGCCGATGGTTTTTTTACCGCCTTTTTGGGGGCCTCTTTCACAGCAGCTTTCTTTGTAGGCTTTTTGAGAACAGCTTTTGCGATAGTCTTTTTAGCTGTTTTTTTCTTTGCTGTTGCCGGTTTTGCTTTCTCTGTTTTTACCTTTTTCTCGGGCTTCTTAGGGACTGCTTTTATTTTTTTAGCTGTTATTTTTTATGCCCTTTTTAGGGGTAACCGCTTTTTTGTTCTCGCGGCTTTTTTTGCCGGGGTTTTCTTTTTTTTGCTTTGATGGTTTGCCGGAGAGAACCCTTATGAGTTCTTTTTTTCCAGCTTGCTCTCTGCTTTTTTTGCAGCCTTTGCCTTCAAAATGCCTTTTTTGGTTGTCTTCTGCTTCTTCATGTCAGCCCCCCAATGAGCGATTTAGCTAATTATATACCAAAATAAATTTTTGTTGCATACTAATGCGCCTTTGCCCAGTTTTTGCCCCAGCCCATATCCACCTTTAATGGCACTGATAGAGATAGGGCGTTTTCCATTTCATGCGTAATCAGTTTTTTAGCGGTCTCAAGTTCGGTCTCAGGCACTTCAAATAAAAGCTCATCATGGATTTGAAGTATCATCCTCGTTTTAAGATCTCTTTCTTTGAGCCTTTGCCATATGTTTATCATTGCTATCTTTATCAGATCCGCTGCTGTCCCCTGAATGGGCGTGTTTATTGCGAGCCTTTCTGCCTGTTGCCTGATATTTGTATTGTGGCTGTTGATTTCAGGGATCGGCCTTTTCCTTCCCATAAGCGTTTTAACATAGCCGTTCTCCCTTGCCATCTTGACGGCATCATCCATATAATTCTTTACTCCCTCATGCTTCTTAAAATACTGTTCTATGTAAGTGGCTGCCTCCTTTGGCGTGATATTGAGCGCCTCTGACAATCCGAAAGGGCTTATTCCGTAAACAACGCCGAAATTCACTGTCTTTGCTATTCTCCTCATTTCCTCTGTTACCGACTCTTTTGGAATATTAAATAGCTCGGCTGCTGTCCTCGTGTGTATATCGATATCCCTGTTGAATGCATCAATCAGCCCTTCGTCGCCGCTTATGTGGGCGAGTATCCTCAATTCTACCTGTGAGTAGTCAGCAGAAATGAGGATACATCCTTTATCTGCAATGAAAACCTCCCTTATTTTTGTTCCCCATTCGCCGCGTATCGGAATATTCTGCAGATTCGGCTCGCTGCTGCTCAGCCTTCCCGTTGCGGTAACTGTCTGGTTAAAGGATGTATGAATTCTTCCGGTCTTTTTATCGATGAGCTTTGGCAAGGCATCCACATAAGTAGTCTTCAATTTATATAATGTCCTGTAATTCAATATCTCCATTGGAAGCTCATGGGTCTTTGACAACTCTTCGAGCACATCCATTCCTGTGGAATATCCTGTTTTTGTCTTCTTCAATGGCTTTAAACCGAGTTTTTCGAAGAGTATCTTCTGCAATTGCTGAGGTGAATTTATATTGAAACTCTCGCCTGCAATGGTATATATCTTCGATTCTATTATTTCAAGCTCTCTGTCCAGTTCCTTTGATAATTCCTCAAGCCTTTCTTTGTTTATCTTTACACCGCTCTCCTCCATGTCCGTGAGGACATAAATCAGAGGCATTTCCATATCGAAATAGAGATTTTCAAGTCCTTCGGTTTTCAATCTTTCAAAGAGGATGTCCTTTAACTCCATTGCCAGTTCTGCATCCTCTGCAGCGTACTGTGTTGCTTCATCTATAGGCACTTCCGAGAATGAGTGCAGTTTTCCAAGAACCTCTGTGAATGCTCTCTTTTTATGAAACAGATATTCGAGGCTAACATCCTCAAGGCTGTGGTCTGGCTTGTTGGGATTTAAAAGGTACGATGCAAGCATGGTATCGTAAAGCCTGCCTTTTACATAAATCCCTTCCTGCCTTAATATAAGGATGTCGTATTTCTGATTGTGCCCAACTTTTGGAATAGATTCATCTTCGAGCACTCCTTTTAAGATGTTAAAGGCGTCAGGAATGTTTGTGCCGTGTGTATGCCTTACAGGCACATAATATGCCTTGCCCTTTTCCCTGCACAGGGCTATGCCGACAATGGAATCTGATATGGGATTTCTTCCTGTGGCCTCGATGTCAAAGGAAAGATAGGCTATAGGCGATGGGCTATGGGCGATAGGTGAAGTTGACGGCTTTTCGGAGACGGGTTGCTCTGTTTCAGGCTTTTTGCTGCTTTTAAAAAGGGAAAATTGTTCCATAATTGTTAGTTTATCAGAAGCGGAAGTTGTATATAAACCTTGATTCCCTGTTAAGAGGCAAAAAATAAGAGAAGGCGTATGGGTTTGGGATT
>NZ_DAIOFX010000138.1:0-2758 GCF_036745535.1 Dissulfurispira sp. | reverse complement strand
AGAAAAACTCAACAATACTGCAACTGCGATTTTAAGACTCGTGCTGATCTTCATAGATAAATCCTCCACCGTTTATATTTATTTCCCGACATTATGAGGAATATGAAGCCGGCTTCACATTCCTCATAAAAAAATTACTTAAAAATTAACATATTTTTCTGTAAATTTATTGTAAATATTATTCGATTGCCTTTGTGGCTGCCTCGATCATGAGCGTCTCTTCCGATTTGCCGAGCAGCCTGTCCATGTCGAGGAGTATTATGAGCCTGTCCTCAAGCTTTGCTATGCCCTTTATAAACTCCGTGCTTATGTTCGATGCCATGGGAGGCGTTGGTTCCACGATGTCTGACGGCACCCTCAAGACCTCGGATACCGAATCCACCACAAGGCCCATGGTAATGCCCTGTATGTCCATTATCATTATCCTCGACTGCTCATCGCTTTCCCTTTCAGCAAGGCCGAACTTCCTTCTGAGATTCACCACCGGTATCACCTTTCCCCTGAGGTTTATCACCCCTTCAACATAAGATGGCGAGTTGGGCACCCTTGTAATCTCCTTCATCCTGTTTATTTCCTGAACCTTCAGGATGTCAACTGCGTACTCCTCGTTGCCGAGGGTGAAGGTTACGAGCTGCAATATCGCATTGCTCCCTGAAGATTTCATAACATCTGTCGTGCCTGATACTGCTACTACTTCGTTCATATCAACCCCCTGTTTTTTAATATTAATTCTATGCCTTCCACGTAATTATACTAATTAACGACAAAAATATGAATATTTTATGTATTGCTTTTTATCCTGTTTATTATCTCTGTTGTTGAAACGCCGCTAATATAGGGTAGGCTGTGAGTCTCTGGCACGATGTCAGAGCCCACGATGTCCTCTTTCTTCCAGTCGCCGCCTTTTACAAGGACATCAGGCATTAGATGTTTGATCAGTTCATATGGAGTATCTTCATTAAATATTGTCACATAATCCACCATTTCAAGGGATGACAGGACTTCTGCCCTATGCGATTCGGGATTTATGGGTCTTTTGGGTTTCAGTCTGTTTACAGATGAATCGGAGTTTAAGCCGATAACCAATACATCGCCTAATTTTTTAGCCTCCCTTAGATACCTGACATGCCCGATATGTATGATGTCAAAACAGCCATTGGTGAAGACGATTTTTTTCCCATCGGTCTTGAGCCCGTCTATCACTGTTTTCAGGTTATCCCAGTCCAGTATCTGTCCCATGAACCACCAATTTCTCCTTTGCCTTTTCCAATATCTCCCTGTCACTTCTGTATGATACCTGTTTTATTGCATCCTCTATGTCAAACCACCGTGCCTCGTCAACTTCCCAACAGTAATCTCCTATGTTCCCGCTGATATATTCCAGCAGAAAGTACGAGACCGTTTTCCTGCATTTTATGTTTTCGTCTTTAAGATAAAACCAGTAGGATTTATCGCCGAGTGTGTCCATGATTCTGCCGGTGAGTCCTGTCTCTTCCCTTATTTCCCTTACTGCAGAGGTCTCTGGCTGCTCTCCCTTGTCTATTATGCCCTTGGGCAATGTCCATACGGTTTTGTTTTTTGTGGAGATGAGGGCTACTTCAAACTCCCCCCCTTTTTTTCTGAATATAACGCCGCCTGCCGAATGCAAATGCTTTATTGTTGCCGGTCTCAAGGCAGTGGCTTCCCGCTGATTAATCTGAAGATGTCATTGTACATCGCAAATACCATAAGGGTAATTATCACAGCAAGTCCGATGCGCTGGGCTATCATCATGGCCTTTTCGCTCAAAGGCTTTTTCCTTATGGCCTCTATGCCCAGGAATAAGAGGTGTCCTCCATCGAGGATCGGTATGGGCAGAAGATTCAGTATACCAAGGTTTATGCTGATTACTGCTGCAAAGGTGAAGAAATTCAATGCCCCTGCCGTAGCCTGTTTTTCTGCAAGCTGGAAGATGAGGATGGGGCCTCCGATGGTATCTGCAGGGATTATACGCTGAATGAGCTTTATTATCCCGACGATTGTCAGAGCAGATATCTCCCATGTCCTCAGGAAGGCGTTCTTTACGGAATTGTATACATTCTCTTTTATCTTAATTGTCTCTCCTGAAGGCTTTACTCCGATGAGCCCGATCTCTTTCTCCTCTCCGAATATATCTTTTACTTTTTTACTTTCAGGGGTAATGGATATATCGATTATTTCCGATCCCCTTTGAACCTTCAGATTGAGCGCCTTGTTTGCACTTCCATAGATTATATCTGTCATTTCTCCCCAGTGTCTTATAGGCCTTCCGTCTATTGTCATAATCCTGTCGCTTTTTGACAGCCCTGCTTTTAATGCAGGTGTATCGGGCATTATCTCTCCTACAACAGGAAGGAGTGTCGGCACTCCTATCATAAACACGAAGAAGAAGATAACCACTGCTGTTAAAAGGTTGAATATGGGCCCTGCAAAGACTATGGATGCCCTTTTCAGTATAGGCTGGTTTTTATAAGACCTTTCTTTTTCCGAATTTTTCACTTCTTCTTCGGGCTCCTCTCCAAGCATCTTCACATATCCTCCCAAAGGAACAGCCGATATGAGGTATTCTGTATCTCCTATCTTTTTGCCGATGACCTTTGGCCCGAAGCCGAGGGAAAACCTGAGGACCTTCACTCCGCTCATTTTTGCGAATATGAAATGTCCCAATTCATGGATGAATATGAGAAACCCGAACAAAAGTATGGCAGATAAAATGCTCATCTAAATTAATTTTCCTCCT
>NZ_DAIOFX010000137.1:0-2765 GCF_036745535.1 Dissulfurispira sp. | reverse complement strand
GACCATATCTATGGCGAACACGAGGCTGGAGGCACGAGCTGGATGTATATATCCGATAAGGATGCGGCAAAGAATTTCCCTGATGCATGGCTTTCACATTATGAACCGACCCTTGCAAACGCACCGCTGGTATTTATTGTCACAATGATATACAAGATATTTACACCTATCATGGTAATAGGCATTATCCTGCAAATCCTTTTGCATATCTGGCGATATGCAGTAAACAGGTGAAGGGAGGATTATATGCTGAAAAATAAGATCAGGAGGTTCAGCACATATCGCATTGCCGAACACTGGATATATATGACAACTTTTATTGTCCTCGTTGTCACTGGACTATCCCAGAAGTTTCATTACCTCGATATCTCCCTTTGGTTCATCTTTCACCTCGGAGGGATAGATTATGTAAGGCTCATCCACCGTTACGCAGGCTTGGTATTTTTGGTCGTTACTGCATTCCATATCATAACAGGGATGGTATGCATTGCAGCTAAAAAATGGCTGCCTTCCATGGTCATCAATAAAAAAGACTTCAGCGATGCGATATACAATATCAGATATTATCTCGGCGTGGAGGCACAGCCCGCTATCTGCGACCGTTACAGTTACAAACAGAAGTTCGAATACTGGGGGTGATCATCAGTGCAGTCCTGATGATCATGACAGGCATTATACTCTGGCTCCCTGCCCTTCTCACACGGTTCCTGCCCGGAGAAATAATCCCTGCCGCAAAGGTGATGCACACCAATCAGGGATTCCTGATGTTCCTCATTATTGCCCTCTGGCATATCTACAACTCCATATTCAGTCCGGAGATATTCCCCATCGATAAAAGTATTTTTACGGGTTACATATCGCGGGAAAGAATGGCGCTGGAACATCCCGCCGAACTTGCGAGAATTGAAAACAAGCCTGTTGAGGAAATTATAAGCGCACATAAGGAAATGGAGCGCCCTGAAAGTTTAGAAGTCAATGAACATTTATCCTAAAGTTGTATTTTTAGATTTTTGCTTTATAATTCCATCATGGGTGAAGAAAAAGGGAGTTTGCGAAAGAGGATAACCCTGGCAGTAACGCTAGGCATGTCAATAATCTTATTAAGCTTGGGCATCGTCAGTTACTATACCATCGAGAAAAACATCGAGGATTCCCTAAATAAAAAGCTCGCCCTCGCACGCCTCATCAGAAACAATACAGACAACATCATAAAAGAGAATATAAACCGCCTGTACGACATATCCCTGACAGGAAGCGTAAATCTCAACGACAATGACCTGACCCCCGAAAGGGAAGCCCTTAATACCGCATACAGGTATTCCATATTCACCGATGGAATATTCCTCCTCGATAAAGGAGGCAATGTCATCCTGAATTATCCGGAGAAAATAAAGGATACCAACCTCAATCTGTTGAGCATCGAGCCCATAAGCAGGATGATCGCAACGGGAAGGCCTGTTGTATCAAACATCTACAGCAGCGATACGGCAAATAGAAAGGTGCTGTTTGTACTGGTGCCGCTCAAGGACAAAAACGGAAACCATGTGGGAATAGCAGGAGGCGAGGTCGATCCCACCAATCCGATCCTCACAAATATACTGAGGTTTACCGATATAGGGGAGAATACATTCATAGACATCATAGACTCCAACGGCATAGTCATAGCCTCATCAAAACCTTCCCGCACGCTCACATACTGCGACTACAACAAATTCTTCAGCACCATAATAAATTCAAAGAGAGAACGCGTAACAACATGCCACCAATGCCATGATCAGGAGAGGAGAAAAAATCCACAAATGTCGTGGCATTCGTACCCCTCGAAATGGCGCCATGGGGCATATCCATACAGGAACCCGAAGTCGATGTCTTTGAGCCTTCCATGCATATGAAAAAACCTTTGTCACACTCGGAGCGATCTTTATAGGGACTGCATTTATGCTCGCAATGGGGATAAGCAGGAGCGTGGTCGATCCAATAAAGGAATTGATAAAGGCAACAGATCGGATATCAAGGGGAGACCTTTCAGAGCCTGTTGCAGTTCAGGGCAGCGACGAGATAGGGGTCTTAAGCCGGAGTTTTGAGACCATGAGGGAAAAACTTGACAGGTCCATCGAGAGCATAAAAAATTATAACCTTGAGCTCGAAAAGAGGGTTAAGGAAAGGACGCGGAAAAATAAAAGAAGGCCAGCAGAGGATCGAGAACCTGCTAAACAAGATAATCTCCACTGAAGAAGAAGAAAGGAAGAGGATAGCGCGAAACCTCCATGACGATACAATACAGGACCTCTCGGCGCTTCTCATGAAGATCGATATGTGCAAGCTCTATCCTGAACAGATTTCGGCAAATAAAATTAACGTCATCAGGGAAATAGTTCTTAAAACCCTCGATGGACTCAATACAGCCATACAAAACCTCAGGCCGTCCCTTCTCGATGACCTTGGACTGGAAGCAGCAATTAAATGGCTCCTTGACATCCATTTGGGAGAAAAAGGGACAAACATCTTTTACAATATCACCGGGGCTAAAGACAAACGGTTCAGTCAGGATATAGAGATAAGGCTCTTCAGGATTATACAGGAGGCGATTGCGAACATCTCACGCCATGCAGCCGCAAAAAATGTCTTTGTGAATTTCAAGGCAGACAACAATCATATAATCCTGGAGATAGAGGACGACGGCCAGGGTTTCGATGTCAAAACCCTGTTTCAGCAGGCCGTTCATGCAAGAAAGGACTTTAGGGGGTTAGGGCTTTTAGGCATAA
>NZ_DAIOFX010000136.1:0-2836 GCF_036745535.1 Dissulfurispira sp. | reverse complement strand
AAAGAAAAATATACAACCACTGTTAGGTAAACCTTTATTATGCTTTTCAATAGAATCGGCATTAGAAGCTTTTTACATCGATGATGTGGTTATTTCTACAGATTCTCACGAGATAGAGCAGATTGCAAAAAAATATGATGGCGTTAAGGTTATAATAAGGCCCGATAATTTAGCACTTGATACTACACCAACGGAGCCTGTATTAATACATGCGCTTGATTGCCTAAAGAAGGATTATGAAAATCTTCCTGATTATGTTGTCCTTTTACAGCCGACGTCTCCTTACAGAAAAAAAGGCACTATTGACAGATGTATAGAGATGGTTTTGAAGACGGGGGCGGATTCTCTTCTGACCGTGTGTGAGAATCATAGTTTTTTCTGGAAGAATGAAAGAGGTATGGCAGTTGCTCTATACGATTATAAAAACCGTCCGAGAAGGCAGGACATAAAGTTAGAGGACAAGTGGTACAGAGAGAACGGCTCGGTATACATAACCAAAACAGATATTCTACTGAAAGAGAAAAACCGTCTCGGTGGCAAGATAGTTATGTATGTGATGAGCGAAGAAGAATCTATAGAGGTAGATTCCCTTTATGAACTTTTTCTACTCGACATAATAATGAAAGATAAAGGATACGCTAATGCAAACGATTAAGATAGGCAACAGATTCATAGGAGAAGGTCAGCCCTGTTTTATTATAGCCGAAATAGGAATAAACCATAATGGAAGCATGAAAATTGCCAAAAAACTTATAGATATGGCATTGGAGGCAGGTGCGGATTGTGTTAAATTTCAGATGAGAAATCTGGATGCGCTTTATAGAAAGAGCGCTATCGAGAATACAATAAACGAAGACCTTTCTGTTCAATATACAATTTCTTTGCTTAAAAAATTCCAATTATCAACTGAGCAGATGAAAGAGCTTGCCGAATACTCGGCACAAAAGGGCATAATGTTTATGTGCACACCGTGGGACAAACCGAGCGTGGATGAACTTGAACGGATAGGCGTTCCTGCTTACAAGCTGGCATCCGCTGATATGACAAATATGGACCTGCTTGGCTATATCATTAAAACCGGAAAACCCGTGATCATTTCGACAGGTATGTCAACTGTAAGTGAAATCGAAAAGACAGTAATGTTTTTAAAGGAAAAGAAGGCAGAGTTTGCTATTCTGCATTGTAATAGTACTTATCCGGCTCCCTATAAAGACATAAATTTGAAGTTTATGCTTGAACTTAAGAAATATGGCGTGCCTGTTGGTTATTCGGGACATGAAAGAGGCATTGCCATATCTGAAGCGGCTGTGGCTATGGGTGCCTGTATAATAGAAAGACATTTTACATTGGATAGAACAATGGAAGGGCCTGACCATGCTGCAAGCCTCGAATTCCCCGGACTGCAAAAGCTTGTAAGGGACATACGAAATATCGAACTTGCAATGGGGTCTAATCACAGATGGCTTACCCAGGGTGAGCGTTTAAACAGGGAGAATCTCGCAAAAAGCCTTGTTGCCGCTGTTGATATAAAAAAAGGCAAGGTGCTTACAGCCGAGATGATCTCGGTGAAAAGCCCCGGAAAGGGAATCTCCCCGCAGAGGATCAATGAACTGATAGGCAAAAAGGCCAAGAGAGATATCAAAAGGGATGACTACTTTGTAGAATCGGATTTGAGAGATGGCAATAAGTCCTTGCATAAATATAATTTTAGAAGAAAATGGGGGCTCGTGGTCAGGTATCATGACATTGAAGATATCGCCAGGAAAAGTTCTCCACATTTTTTTGAGTTTCACTTAAGCTATGACGATGTTGATCATGCCTTTAAAATAAAGAATTACGAGCAGGGGCTTATTGTCCATGCCCCTGAGCTTTTCAGGGGCGATAACCTGCTCGATTTATGTTCGCTGGATGATGCTAAAAGAAGGCTTTCCATTGAGAACCTTCAGATGGTCATTAATATAACTCACAAACTAAAGAAACATTTTTCCACAAAAAACAAAGTCTATATAGTCGCCCATGTAGGCGGGTTCAGTATAGACGAACCTATACTACAAAAGGAAAAGCTTTATGAAAATCTTGAAAATTCATTAAAGGAGTTGGAAGAAGGGGAAACGGAAATTATTATAGAGAATATGCCTCCATTTCCATGGCTTTTCGGAGGGCAGAGGTATCACAATGTCTTTGTATCTCCTGAAGATATTGCGGATTTCAGCGCCAGAACCGGAAGAAAAATATGTTTTGATACATCACATGCGCTTCTGGCATGCAATCATCTGAAAATTCCTCTTTCCGATTATATACAAAAAGTTAGGCCTTATATAGTGCACCTGCATATTGCAGACGGTGCCGGTGTTGACGGTGAAGGATTGCAGATAGGCGAAGGCGAAGTAGATTTTGAAGAATTGTTTAGAATGTTAGATGGATGCGACGCAACATTTGTCCCTGAAATATGGCAGGGGCACAAATTTGGTGGAGAGGGTTTCTGGACTGCCCTTGAGAGGCTGTCTAAGTATAATGTCTGAACTATATGAAAATTTGTATAGATATTGATCCGTTCGTCATAGTTTTTACGAGAAACTAAGGAAACCGGAGAGGAAAGATCGATGTCCGATGTTATTATTTCGAGATCGCCGTATGAAGAAGAGTTTCATTGTATTGTTGAAAATAACATGGAAAACAAAAAAATAGATGCGTTTTTGAGAAGGGAAAGGAAAACGGTAGTTGTTCAGGGGCTTGGTTTTGTCGGCTCTGCTATGGTTGCAGCTTTATCGAATGCCAGAGATACAAGTGGAGAGTTGACTTTCAATGTTATCGGTATCGACCTTCCTGATGAACA
>NZ_DAIOFX010000135.1:0-2855 GCF_036745535.1 Dissulfurispira sp. | reverse complement strand
TTAGCCTTACAGTAAAAGGCCTTGACTGCGCTGCCTGCGCTGAAAAGATAGAAAAGGCATTGATGCGGCATAAAGGTGTTAAAGGCATTACAGTATATCTCGGCGCCGAAAAGGCAGATATTCAGTTCGACCCGTCAATAATAAAAGAAAAATCCATTATAGACACTATTAATAGCCTTGGATATAAGGTCTTAACCGAAAAAGAAGAAGCCCCAAAGAAATTTTTCTTTGCGAAAGGCGAGTGGACATTTGATCTATTGAGAATAGGGCTTGTTTTTTTCCTGATTGCCCTGAGTCTTACCGGAATAACAAAGAGGCTTTCACCAATCGATATTTTTTCGATAGTCGCCATTGCAGTCGGAGGGTATCCCCTTATTAAACATGCCTATATAGACCTGAGAAGCAAGGCTATCACTGCCGATGTCTTCATGGCTCTGGGCGTTGTTGCTGCTACAGCCATAGGAGAATTTCGCTCTGCCGCAATAATAGCCTTTTTCATGCTTATATCCGAATTCATAGATTCCTTTACCATGGAGAAATCAAGAAAGGCTATAAAGGACTTAATCAACATGGCTCCGAAAACAGCGAGGGTGAAAAGGGGCGACACAGAAGTAGAGATTCCTGTTGAAGAAGTAAAGAAAGGCGATATTGTTGTTGTCAAGCCTGGAGAAAAAATCCCTGTGGAAGGTGTAATTATTTCAGGTAGAGGCTCAATAAACCAGGCGTCCATTACAGGAGAATCTATTCCTGTGGAAAAAAGGGAAGGCGATGTTGTATACGCAGCAACAATCAATCAACTTGGTGTTTTATTCATAAAGGTAACGCATACAGGGCAGGATACCACATATGCGAGGATTATAAGGCTTGTTGAAGAGGCAGAGGCGTCAAAGGCGCCTGTACAGAGGATAGCCGACAGGTTTGCAGCATACTTCACGCCTGCTATACTTGCCATTTCTATTCTCACATTTTTAATAACATGGAAGATAACAAATGCCATTGCGGTCATTGTTGTTGCATGTCCATGCACTGTTGCTATAGCAACTCCGCTTGCCGTGGTTGCGGGCATGGGCAGGGCTGCAAAAAAAGGCATTATCATAAAAGGAGGACGCTATCTTGAAGCGCTTGCAAAGGTAGATACCATAGTGATGGATAAGACAGGGACGGTCACGATGGGTGACCCTGTTGTGACCGATATAAAGGGCTTTGCAGAGCATGACGATGAAGAGATAATCTCATGCGCTGCCGGAGTAGAGCGGTACTCGGAACATCCCCTTGCAAAGGCCATAATTAAAAAGGCAGTTGAAATGGGGGTGAGTGTTCCAGACCCCGATGGATGCAGAATTGTTCCGGGCATGGGTATAGAGGCCGTTATAAACGGCAAAAAGATAGTCCTCGGAAGCAGGGAGATGTTGAAAAGCTCTGATATAACCCTTGCAGAGGAGACCGAAAGATATATAAATCAGAAAGAAGAAGAAGGAAAGACAGCCCTGCTCTTATCTCATGACAATATAGTCTGCGGCGTTATCTGTGTGGCAGATATTATCAGGGAGGGAAGCATTGAAGCCATAAACTCTTTAAAGAACCTTGGCTTTGACGCTCCCATTATGCTCACAGGCGATAATCCCCGAACAGCCAATGCCATTGCTTCCTCTTTAGGAATTAGAACTGTTAAGGCACAACTACTGCCTGAAGACAAGCTTGATGCCATAAAAGAATTAGAATCGAGAGGCAGAAAAGTCCTTATGGTTGGAGATGGGATAAACGATGCACCTGCCCTTGCACAGGCGCATGTGGGCATAGCAATGGGCGCTGTTGGTTCAGATGCGGCCATAGAGGCATCTGATGTGGCATTGATGAGAGACGAGTGGAAGCAGATACCGGAGGCAGTATCGATAGGAAGAAAGACATTCAGCATTATAAAGCAAAACCTTGCAGTTGGGATAATTTTTAATTTGGTCGGCATCACCCTTGCCTCGACAGGCATCCTCTCCCCAGCAATGGCAGCAGTCGCCCATGTAATGCCTGATGTCCTCGTGTTTCTGAATTCATCGAGGCTTTTGAAGTAAATGGTTCAGCCGGTTTTTATAGTAGAAGACGATAAGAAGATGGCGAGGGTTGTAAAGGCATATCTCGAAGGCGCTGGCTTTAGAGTAATGCATTTTGACAAAGGGAGAGATGCCATTGAGTCCGCTCTGAAAGAGGTTCCAATTCTTGTAATACTCGACCTGATGCTGCCTGATATGAGCGGCGAAGAAGTTTTCAGGAACTCAAAGAGGTAGGCGATTTTCCAATAATTATGCTTACAGCAAAATCCTCGGAAGAGGAAAGAATCGCAGGCTTCGCCCTCGGACCAGATGATTATGTTGTAAAACCCTTTAGCCCGAGGGAACTGGTTTACAGGATTAAGGCTGTTTTAAAAAGGGCGCGGAAGGAAGATCTGATCGGTGCAGAACCTATGAGTTTTAATAACGGACTTCTAATAATAGACGGGCAGAGCTATCAGGTAAGAAAGAAAGGTGTCTTAGTAAATCTTACTCCAACCGAATTTAAAGTCCTCTTTACCCTTGCATCAAGTCCCAACAAGGTTTTTACAAGGGATGAGCTTGTTGAAAATGCGCTCGGCTATCAATTTGAAGGCTATGAAAGGAGCATTGATGCGCATATCAAAAACACCAGACAAAAGTTAGAGGATGACCCTAAAAAACCTGAATTCATACTTACTATCTATGGCGTAGGCTATAGATTCATTGCCAGGAGAGATGTATAAGGAATGCTTAAAAGATGATTAAGAGTTTGGGAATAAAATTTCTCATACTGCTTCTATCTGTTTCCATCATTGCCCTCTCAGCAGCTTT
>NZ_DAIOFX010000134.1:0-2862 GCF_036745535.1 Dissulfurispira sp. | reverse complement strand
TTGTCTGCTGATACGGATATATCGAGATGCTTTCGCCTGTCATGGCAGCGCAGGAGTATTTAGGAGCAGATCCTTTAGTCGGCACATAGAGAATGATCGTCTCAAGCCATGACCGCACATTTTTGTATTGATGAATGAGTTTTTCGATCTGTGATATTAGCTGCTCATCGATGCCTCTGTTTTTTGAG
Source organism: Dissulfurispira sp. (assembly GCF_036745535.1). Taxonomy (NCBI): domain Bacteria; kingdom Pseudomonadati; phylum Nitrospirota; class Thermodesulfovibrionia; order Thermodesulfovibrionales; family Dissulfurispiraceae; genus Dissulfurispira; species Dissulfurispira sp. The sequence goes on along the minus strand of NZ_DAIOFX010000134.1, from coordinate 2,674 downwards.
ATATCAACCGAAACCTTGAAGCGATAAGAATTGCCTCCATACCGAAACCACTCAATCACTTCAGACGGAAATCCTAATGTAGAGATAGCATTCTCAACCGCCCAAGGAGTGCCTTTGTATCTGTGAAGCTCAAGTGACTTTTTAATTAAGCTGCGCTTTTCCGTGTCGGTCTTGGTAAGATCGTAGCCTTCAACATGAAACTGCCAGGCTAAATACGGCAGGATCGAGGCAGGCACATCGTCGATCAGATATACGAGCAGCTTGTCAAGTTCATTTTCTACAGAGAAGACCTTATCCGCTGCAGCGCAAAGGCCCTCAATGTTTTTATCGCCTTGCAAATTAGGCGGCAATAAGTCTTTCGTCTTATTAGCCATCTACGCTCCCTGCGATTGTTATTGTGATGCCTGTGCAAATTGCCACTTCGTTTCGTGCAAGCGTTGTATATACAGGCTGCGAAACCACTGCCCTGTATACTCCGGTTATTTTCTGAAGTATCTCTACGATCTGTTCAGGGACAATATCCACTCCAAGATGTTCTTTTACCGAGTCCCTATAACTCTGAAGATTATCATTTGCCTTTGCAAGAATCACATCCGAGAGCATCGAGAATGAGGTGTAGATATAAAGCTGGACATCGATACTGTAATTTACAACCACAGGTGCCTCAACTATTACCTGATCTGTCAATACCCTGCGCTTCTCACTATTCAGAATGTTCTTTACAATCGCCAGCATATCCGCATCCGGTATGCCGCCGCCTTTCAGCAGAGGCACCACCTTCACCTTTCCAGGCTCAGGGCTCCAGACAGCTACATCAACGATGTCCTGATGCGCTGTCTTCGCCCAGTATTCATAAGCTCCTTCCGGTCCTGCCGTACTGAACGACTCGGGCGCAATCTGAATCCGCATGCGCAGGTGATCATCGCTTTCGATGTCGGCGCCGCCATAGGTTAAAGTTATATTTTCGACTGTCTGCACATAAGGCAGCGGGTCAATAAGCTGATTAATGTCTCCAGCCAGATAGCCGTTTCCCGACTCTCCAGCTTCTGTGCATGAAGCAGGGACATCAATATAAGCAATACCTGTGCCTGCATTAACATCCTCTGAGGTTGCAAATATAACCTTATTGTCCTTGCTCATTACCTTCGTACCTTTAGGAATAAGCAAAGGCGATGTTAGTGCTGTCTCAAAGGTAAACCGGAGGGTCGTTATCGCCGCTGCCGCAGGAAGTCTCGTTACACCCAGAAGCACGCCGAGATGATCCAGCATCCCTCCCCTTGCGTAGGCAAGCAGATTCTGCTTTGCAGTGTCGTTTATTGCGATCCGAAGCAGGTTTTCACGATAGGCAAAGGTGGCAATCATCAAAGATTCCACCTGCCCTTTGCTAAGAGGAATGCCAACGATCTGCTCATAAGATTTTACGATCTCCGCATACTGCTGATTCCAGTCAACAGTGATAAACTCAGGCTCGGGCAATGTTTTTAAATCAACCATATATATGTCCTGTTAGTCATATACGTCCTATTCTCCTGTATTTCTGCTCTTTACCTTGTAAAATCTGCTAAAACATTGAGAATAACCTCTTTGTCCGTCTGGGCATCAGTCAAAATACCTGATATCTTAAACACCATTTTCCTATTCGGAGATGCGCTCACGAGCTTGACGCTTGAAGGCTTAAACCTCGTAGAATTTTTCTTTATCGCCCTGTATACCTCTGCAATTATCAATGGTAGTGCTACATTCTGAGGCTTGTCGAGATAAAAGGGTATCCTGCTGCCAAACTCCGGCATATGAGGGATAGAACCGAGCGGAGTAGCGATAATAAGACCAATCTCCTGATTGATGTCCTCTATACCTTCAACTGTCAAACCTATCGCTCCGATCTTAATCTGCATAATTCACTCTCAATGCCCATGATGATTTGTATTTCCGCCTTCGTCTATGATCGTGCCGGTTGCGTGGATATTGCCGGCTACATTCAGATTGCCGGTAATGTTTATTTCCGGTGCGGTAACTGTAATCGGGCCGTCGCAGGTGATAGTTATAAATCCGTCCTCGCCCTGCGTTACATTGATATTCAGTCCTTTAACCGTCAACTGCATTAGATCGTCCCTCCGCCGTGCCTGTCACAGCTAAAACTTATGCAGTTGCCTGAACTTATATCCGTATGCCCGTCTGTCTTTACTGTCGTATTGCCGTTGACCGTAATACTCGCATTGCCGGTTATCTGTATCTGTGTATCGCCTTTGACATCAATCAGCAGTTTATGCGCCGATCTGTCATACTCAATCACCGTGCCGTCATCAAAAACTTTATGCCATTTATTATTACTGCTGACCGGCACGGTATCCGCTTCGCTGTAAATCGCGCCAAGCACAAAGCCCTGCTCAAGTCCCTGCCCTGAGAATAAACACACCACATGCTCGTTTATATCCGGCATCCAGTAATCCTTGTCTTTAAGAGTCTTTCTGTATATCACCGGCAGTTCATACGACACTTGATCATCAACATCAACAAGCCGCACCCTTACAGAGCCTCTCTCTGGATATCGCTGCGTAACAATGCCCACTCTTACAAGCTCGTTTATCATGCTACCGCTTTTATATCTTCCGGCTTAACATCACTGCTTACTTTCAATTTGCCGACCGGTTTTTTGCAACCGATTCTTCTTTTA
>NZ_DAIOFX010000133.1:0-2894 GCF_036745535.1 Dissulfurispira sp. | reverse complement strand
TTTACCCGAATATTTTTTCATCTTCACCCTTGCCTTCCATAAACATCTTCCACCCTTACAATGTCGTCTTCTCCGACATATTCTCCGTTCTGAACTTCGATTATCTCCAGTGGTACCTTACCTGGATTTTCAAGTCTATGAAGCGTTGATTTAGGGACATATGCAGACTCATTTTCATGGATAAATATTTCTTTATCGCCTATCTTTACCTTTGCGGCTCCTCTTACGACCACCCAATGTTCTGATCTATGATAATGCATCTGCAGGCTGAGTTTTTCTTCAGGATTTACTACAATTTTTTTTATTTTATATCTCGGCCCTTCTTCAAGCACAGTATAATTTCCCCATGGTCTATAAGTTGTAACATTCTCCTCTATTTCCTTTCTACCTTCCTTTTTCAGTTTGTTCACTATATCTTTTACTTTCTGGGTTTCTCCCTTCTTTGCTACAAGAACCGCATCATCGGTTTCGATAATAAGATAATCATCAAGTCCTATGGTAGATATAAGCCGTTTATTGCCTATTATAAGAGTGTTCTGCGTGTCTGCCGTGATAATATTCCCTTTCTTGACATTTCCCATTTCGTCCTTATCAAGAATATTATAAATAGAATCCCATGAACCTATGTCATTCCAATAAAAATCTATGGGCAATAGGGCAACGTATTTTGATTTCTCCATCACAGCATAATCTATAGATATGGATGGCATACGATCAAAGTTCAAGACCATTTCATCAAATTCTACCTCAAGCATGTCTCCTATTTGAGGACTATGTGCTTTAAATTCATCAGTTATTGTTCTTATGGCAAAAGCAAACATTCCGGAATTCCAATAATAATGGTCGTCATTAAGATAGGATTGGGCCGTCTTTAAGTCAGGTTTCTCCGTAAAGCTATCCACTTTAAAAATTTTTTCCTCTTCAGATAGTTTATCGGAATTATTGATTTTTATATACCCATAGCCTGTTTCAGGCCTATCGGGTTTTACCCCAAATGTAACTATGTAACCTTCACTGGCAATATTAGTAGCTTTTTGCAGGTATCCGGCTAAAGAATCTTCAGGTCTGATTATGTGATCTGAAGGAGACACAAAAATTATCTCCTCCTCGCTGCAGCCTAATTTATCCATGCAATACCTTACTCCCAAAGCTATCGCAGGTGCGGTATTCTTGCTGTCCGGCTCAAGAATTATATTTTTTATCCCATACGAATTCAAGTCTGATTTCACATGAAATTTATAGTCGTTATTTGTAATAACAACTATATCATCGGGAGAGAGAGTTCCTAAAAATCTTTTTACCGCCTGCTGCAGTAAAGACTCATCTCCGTTCAATTTCAAAAACTGTTTGGGATAGCTTTTTCTCGAGAGCGGCCACAGCCTTGTACCGCAGCCTCCAGCCAGAATAAGAGCTTTCAATGAACCTCCATTGCCTCTTTAAGTTCTCTTTCCATAAAAAATCTATACTTCTCAAGATGCAAATCATCACTTGCTTCAACCCTCATTACCAGAACAGGCTGCGTGTTACTTGCCCGCAAAAGCGTCCACCCTTTCTCAAAAACCACCCTTACACCGTCTATGGTATTAAAATCCACGATTTCATATGGACTGCAGCCGGTGTTTTTGCACCGTACCAATCTTTCTATAACCTTTTCTACAACTTTTTTCTTGATGCTGTCACCGCAGTCAATCCTTATTTCTGGCGTATAAGCCATCCTTGGAATATCGGATAGTAGTTCTTTTAATTCCTTCCCTGATGTTTTCATTATTTCGACAAGCCTCAGGGTAGTATAAATAGCGTCGTCATACCCGAAATATCTATCTGCTATAAATATATGCCCGCTGAACTCGCCTGCAAGGACTGCCTGTTCATTCTTCATCTTTTGTTTTATTAAAGAGTGCCCCGTCTTCCACATTATGGGAGTCCCACCATGTTTTTTAATATCATCGAACATTAGCTGAGAACATTTAACATCACCTATTATCTTTGCGCCTTTGTTCTGCTTAAGCAACTCTCGGCTAAGAATAATCATGAGATGATCGCCCCATATGATATCGCCATCTCTATCAATTATACCTATTCTGTCGGCGTCACCGTCGTATCCTACTCCAAAATCAAACCCGGTTTTCATTGTCTCGTTAATTAAATCCTGCATATATTCCAAGACAGTAGGGTCGGGGTGGTGATTTGGAAAGTTTCCGTCTGGCTCACAATAAAGAGGTATTACCTCGCATCCGATGCCTTTAAGAATTTGAGGGACGAGAATGCCTGCTGTCCCATTGCCCGCGTCCACTACTACTTTCAACTTTCTGTATCTTGAATCGTTAAGATACGAAAACTCATTTAACATATACTTCTTGTAATCATTTATGATGTCATATCCTTCTACCCTTCCTGCCTTATTTGCGGTTATCCATTCCTTTTTCAATACTATCTCTTTTAACCTCTGTATAGTATCCCCATAAATCGTCTCTTTTCCAATACTTATTTTAAAGCCGTTGTATTCTGGAGGGTTATGACTACCGGTAACCATAATACCGCCGTCTAAATCCAAATGAAAAAGAGAAAAGTACTGAACGGGGGTAGGACAAATTCCAACATCGTACACATTAATTCCTGTAGATACAATTCCCTCAATGAGTCCAGATACTAACTCCTTTGAGGTGTTTCTTATATCTCTCCCAACGCTGACTTTGAGTTTAGAGTTTTGAGTTTTGATCTGTGAATTAAGATATGTCCCAAATGCCTTTCCGATCGCAACTGAAGTATTCATGGTAATGTCTTCGCCTGCAATCCCTCTTATATCGTATTCTCTAAAAATTTTTTCGTTCAATATTCCGGCACTGCTCCGCCCTCTCGGTTACATATCCGCATTTCTGCAGATTATAACCAAG
>NZ_DAIOFX010000132.1:0-2898 GCF_036745535.1 Dissulfurispira sp. | reverse complement strand
ACACCGCAACTTTAACAGATTGTAAGTATATGTTTGACAAACTTCGTTAGAAGAGTGAGGTGCAAAATGCCTGTAATCGAATATGGAAGTTTAAAGATCAATGTTGATGATGAGGGCTACCTTGTTAATTTCAATGACTGGAACGAGCAGGTTGCATGTGCACTGGCAGAAAGAGAAGGGGTTGAAGAACTCACAAAGGAAAAACTGGATATATTGAAATTCATCAGAGAGTATTACAGGAAGTACAACTTCTTCCCTATTCTAAATGCCGTATGCAAAAACGTGCATCAGCCAAAGAACTGTATCAATGAGCAGTTCATGGACCCGCTGCAGGCATGGAAGCTGGCAGGACTTCCAAAGCCGAGCGAGGATATAGTCAACATCATAGAGTATGGGCAAACACCGACATAAAAGCAAACATGCAGCGGGCAGGATATCTGTATCCTGCCCGCGGACTACCCTGCCCGCAGTTTTATTTGTTGCATCCTATAAACCGCATCGGATCCTTTTGAAGCATAGCTTGAGGCAAGGAGGATGCGGGTGTTGTCTCCCTTTCGTACTCTTTAATTATTTCTGAAGGCACAGGTTCCGGCGTTGTGGGCTGCCTGTCTTCTTTAACCACAGTCATGTTTCCGGCTGTTACCAAAACAGGCATATCCGGAAACGCAAGGTTATAAACAGCCACTACTCCCTCTTTCACAATAAACCGCGAAACATCGCCCTCATGAGATGCAAAATAATCCGTTCCTCTGACCCCTCCCACAGCGTTAATGGTTCTTATCTCAAATTTATTCGCTCCTGGCGATACTGCTATGCGTTTTGCAAGCTGTTTCGGAACAATCGCCTCTGCTTTTCCATCATGCATCGAGATGACAGCCTTGCCTCCTGTTGCATACTCGCTGATATCTATCCTGCTTCGCTGTGCAATCCTGAGTATATTGCCATCGTAAAATACTATCTCTGCCTTTGAATCGCTCTTTGTCTTGATAAGGTCATTTGCAGAGATAGTTGTCCCAATACTTGCAATGGCAGCAGGAAATTTGCCGTCCCTCATAACCTCCACCCTTCCTTCAACAGCGCTGAATTTTCCGACAACCTCCGTTGCATGCGCGGCAAAGGCGCTGAACAGAAAAAACAGGGCAATAGTGCAGCAGAGCAGAAGCGCAGCAGTTTTTCTCGCGCCGGTGGCAATCACTGTCTTTTCATTACTCCGTTTTTTGCATCTCATCCCTTGCCTCCCTTTTACTCTTAACTCTGTTCATTACTCGCACTCCAATATGCAGGTCTCCGGCTTGTCGGCAAAAATCGCGTTATAATAAGACACCTCGGCTATGAATAAATCCTCAAAATTCGAAGTCCTGTAGAACAGCTTGTTTATTTTGCTGCCGGTTTTATTCTGCTCGGCATTATCGCCGAGCCATTCCTGACGAACAGCGTTATTGTCTGTAGTACTGCTCGATGAATTTGAGCTGCTCGAACTGCTTGATGATGAGGAGGAAGAAGATGATGATGAACTTAAGGAGGAGGATTGCCATCTCAGGTATGGGTAGGACACACCTTCGTTAATATTCCATACGGTGGTAAAATCCCATCCGCTAAAGCTCGCCCGCTGCTTCATCTGGGCTGTTGTCAGGCCGGTGCAGCCGCTATCGCTGCCTGAGCCAACACAGTTCGATCTGCCTGAAGTCTGGGTGTCCCAATAAGAGTTGGTGATTGTGCCATCGGTTTCACCATCTACCAGTCCGCCGACATCGGTGCTGCCGTCCACGCTGCCGGTGTTATACGAATTGCTGATTTGGCTCTTGTTCTTACCCGCCAGACCTCCGACATAATCCCTGCCGGTTACACTGCCGCCAACCAGTCCTACATTCCTTATGCTTGCATCAGCAACAGCACCAAGAGCTTTGAACAGTCCGATATAATCTTCGCCGGGTCTGTTAATAGTAAGCCCCGTGATGGTATGCCCGAGACCGTTAAAAACGTCATTAACGCTCACCGGCGCAAAGCCGGCTCCACTGTTCCATTCCGAAGTGACAGAGGCATTTATATTCGCGCCCAGCGCGTAGTAATCACCGTTCATGCCCTGCCAGAAACTGGGAGTGGAAAACAGGGTTGCCGCGGCAAGGGTTATTATAGAGAATAATAAGTCGGATGGGTAGATGCTATTTCAAAAAGATACTTGCCGCATATATAATATAAAACAAACCGCCAAGAAGGACTGTAACTGGAGACAACCTGCCCCTTATCTGGATGTCCGCTATTGCAACAACCGCCGAGATCAATGCCAGAATTGCAGAAAACAGGGCAAATCCTGAAATGTTCCAATCCGTAAACAACAATCCTATGGATACAGGGAATGTGGATTGAAACACCATTGCACCCGTAATATTGCCCATGGCGAGTGTGTCCCTTCCCTTCAGCGTCCATGTAACGCTGTTGAACTTTTCAGGAAGCTCGGTTGCAACAGGAGCTATCAGCAGGGCAAAGAGCAGAGGGTTCATGCCCCATGTGACAGAGAGTTTTTCGAGATTCCCCACGAATACATGGGCACCGCCGACCATTATGGCAAGGGCTGATAGTACTTGAAATATTATAAGCGGCAAACCCGCAGGCTGATGACTTCTAATAAAAAACCTCTTGAAATACAACTCCTCTGCATGCATTATATCAGCGCTTTCGCCCTTGAAGGTAATATAAGCATATATTAGATAGCCGATAACAAGGGATACTGCAATGAAGATGTGGGACTTGGGCACAAGAAATGGAAAGAAAATTGCCGAGGCATACATTATCACAAAAAATATGCGGTCCCGCTTCATGGAATGTACCTCAACAATCAGTTCAAATCTCCTCCTACTAAGAATATGTGTTATAAGATTTATACAAACGGGTTTTACC
>NZ_DAIOFX010000131.1:0-2934 GCF_036745535.1 Dissulfurispira sp. | reverse complement strand
TAAAAAACTTGACAATGTATTTGTATTCACTGCAATTACTACTATGATATAAATCATACCAGACTGGTGCTCCGATACGATAATGTAAAACACTCATTTTAAGAGGGGGTAGGATTCCCGAAAGGCACTATATTATAGTGCTCTTATAATCCTAAAGAGGTGTGTATGAGTAACAAGGCAGCACGGAATCTCTTCATCTACGGAAGTCTCTTCTTCTTTGTCATCTTTGTCATGCTAACCATTGACACAATGGGGAAGCTTGACAAGAGGGCTCCGGAGATTACGGAAGAGGTGAATGCAGGGAAAATGGTGTGGCACAAATACGATTGTATCGGTTGCCATACGATTCTGGGCAATGGGTCTTATTTTGCACCCGACATGACAAAAGTGGCAGAGAAAAAACCAAAGGACTATCTCAAACAGTTCCTGATGGACCCAAAATCAGTAAACACAAAGGCATCGATGCCCAAACTGGGAATAAGCTCGAAAGAGGCAGACGATCTGATAGCTTTCCTCGACTGGATATCCAGGGTTGATACCAATGGATGGCCGCCAAAACCGATACTCGCCACAGCAGCAGGGGTTGCTGTAAAGGAACTAACAGCAGGACAGAGAGTTTATCAATCGCAGAACTGCGCAAACTGCCATATGGTAAGCGGCATCGGCGGAACAACAGGGCCTGACCTCACTCATGTGGGAAGCAAAAGGGACAGGGCGTGGCTCTTTGGACACTTCAAGGATCCAAAGGCATACGTCCCCAACTCTGCAATGCCAGGCTACGGGCATATAAGTGAACAGGAATTGAACGACCTAACAGATTATATGGTTGCGCTTAAATAAGAGGTGGCATAAATGACTATAAAATACGAAAGTCAAAAAATAGCACAGAACTTCTATACATTTGCTGTGCTTTTGTTTCTTGTTCAGGTGGTTGTGAGCATAATCGCGGCGCTGCAGTTCATGTGGCCGGATTTCTTTATATTGAATTTCAATATAATAAGGTCGCTTCACATTAATGCAATGGTTGTCTGGCTGCTCGCAGGAATGATGGGAGCGACATATTATGTGGTCAGCGAGGAGTCCGATACAGAACTCTGGAGCGTTCCAATGGCGAACTTTCAATTCTGGGCTACTGTCGTAACAGTTGCCCTTGTGGTTCTTGGCTACATATGGATGGGCATTAATCCCCAGGCAAACAGCACTAATCTATTCGGCACCGGCGTGTTAAACGAAGGAAGGGAATACATCGAGGCGCCAAGATGGGCTGACATACTCATCGTGGTTTCGGTCCTGTTATTCCTCTTAAACAACTTCATGACAGTGCTTAAGACAAAAAAGTGGACAGGGATCCAGGGCACGCTCCTTGGAGGCTTGACAGTGCTTGCACTCATGTACTTGCCAGGTATGTTTTACACCAAAAGCATGGTAAAAGACCAGTTCTGGTGGTGGTGGGTGGTACATCTCTGGGTTGAGGGTGCATGGGAGATTATCGCAGGCGCTCTCCTGGCCTTCATGCTCATGAAAGTAGTTGGTGCAAAACGAGAAGTCGTCGAAAAATGGATGTACGTGGAAGTAGGACTGGTCATGTTTACAGGAATACTCGGCACAGGACATCACTACTACTGGATTGGAACTCCCGAGTACTGGTTATGGGTCGGAGGGATCTTCAGTTCCCTCGAGCCGATTCCCCTGCTCATCATGGTCTGGGACGCATTCAGGACAACAAGGGAAACGAGGGTTGTGACCAATAGGGCGGGGCTTTACTATACGGTTTCGCATGCCATATTCAACTTTGTTGGCGCAGGTTTGTGGGGTGTGATACATACACTTCCGCAGGTAAACAAATGGACGCACGGCACACAGATAACAACAGCCCACGGGCATCTTGCATTCTACGGCGCATATGTCCTGCTCGTGCTTGCAATGATATACATAACATTGCCTGCAATCAGGGGAGTCAAGGCATTCAATACATCGAGGGCATTTCAGTCATTCTGGTGGATGACGATTTCGATGGTATTCATCGTTCTCACAATAACAGGCGCTGGAATGGTGCAGACATACATGGAAAGGCTCATGGGTCTGGATTATGTTGCTGTTAAGACGAATTACAACCTATGGTTCTGGATATTGAGGGCCATATTCGGTGTCGGCTTCCTCTACGGAGTCTGGATATTTGCAGTCGATTACTTCAAACTGGGCAAGGAACCTGCCCCTGCTGTAGCACCCGCTCCTGAGAAGGCGTAATAACCCACAAGGGGGACTTTTGTCCCCCTTGTGAAATTCCCCTATAAAAAGGCTATAATTTCAACTATGAAAAGATGGCTTTTCAGTGTATCTCTCATCATTACAGCATTGTTTCTTCTTCCATCCATTTCTTTTGCTACAACAGAATATGCACGCCAGACAGGGATGTCATGTAAAGATTGTCATATCGACCCCATAGGAGGCGGTCCGCTTACACATGCGGGAAAACAATTCCTCGAAGATAGGAAAATAAAAGGGCTTTACAGGCCTCTCACAAGCACACAGAAGGTTGTGCGTTTTTTCATTGGTTACATTCATCTGATGACCGCGATAACATGGTTTGGAACTATCCTTTATGTCCATATACTCCTGAAGCCTGCGTATGCTGCAAGGGGACTTCCAAAAGGTGAACTATTTTTAGGCTGGCTGTCCATTATCATCCTTGCAATTACAGGTACGCTCCTTACCATATCGAGGATACCTGCATGGGAGGTCTTATACACTACAAGATTCGGGGTGCTATTAAGCATAAAGCTTATCCTCTTTATGATAATGGCGACAACAGCAGCCATAGTCACATTTGCAATAGGGCCGAAACTGAAAAGAAAGATTGCTGCAACCAATATCTCAGCAGGAAAGAAGGAATTTACCATTGAGGATTTACATAGCTTTGACGGAAAAGATGGA
>NZ_DAIOFX010000130.1:0-2981 GCF_036745535.1 Dissulfurispira sp. | reverse complement strand
AAAATAAAAAGGTGGCTGAGGTCATGCATGACCTCAGCCACCTGTGACGCTATTTTTTAGATTTGTTTTTTCAATGCTGCCTGTGCTGCTGCAAAGCGGGCAATAGGCACCCTGTATGGAGAGCAGCTTACATAATTGAGTCCGATTTTATGGCAGAATTCAACCGATTTAGGCTCTCCGCCGTGCTCTCCGCATATTCCCATTTTCAAATCTTTCTTGACCTTTCTGCCTTTCTCGACAGCCATTTGCATAAGGGCACCGACACCGTTCTGGTCTATTGAGATAAATGGGTCTTCCTCGAGTATTCCATTCTCTATATAGACCGGCAGGAACCTTCCGGCATCGTCTCTCGAAAGTCCATAGACTGTCTGTGTGAGGTCGTTTGTTCCGAATGAATAAAAGTCTGCAATCTGTGCAATTTCATCGGCAGTTACGCAAGCCCTCGGCAGCTCTATCATTGTGCCAACAGTATAAGGGACTTTCACTTTATATTCTTGCTGGATTTTGTTTGCAGTGGAGACGACGATTTCCCTCATTTTCTGAAGTTCATTCACATGACCAACAAGCGGGATCATTATCTCCGGCATAACCTTAATCTTTTCCTTTGCAAGCTCGCATGCTGCCTCCATTATTGCCTGTGCCTGCATCTCGTATATTTCAGGATATGTGATTCCAAGACGGCATCCCCTGTGTCCGAGCATGGGATTGAATTCATGCAGTGATTTGTTCTTTGCAGATAATTTGTCAAAAGGAACACCCATTTCCTGAGCAAGCTCCTCGAGTTCCTTATCGGTATGCGGCACGAATTCATGGAGCGGCGGGTCTAAAAGTCTTATGGTTACAGGAAACCCTGCCATTGCCCTGAATATGCCGATAAAGTCCTCCTTCTGATATGGAAGGAGCTTTGCCAGTGCCCTCTTCCTCTCATCAACAGTATCAGAGAGTATCATCTCCCTCATCGCCTTTATCCTGTCGGGACCGAAGAACATGTGTTCTGTCCTGCAGAGGCCTATTCCCTCGGCGCCGAAATTCCTTGCTACGGTGGCATCCCCTGGTGTATCGGCATTTGTCCTGACCTTCAATGTCCTGACCATGTCCGCCCATTTCATCAGTTCCTTGTACCATGGATTTTTATCAGGGTCGGCAGGCAATAAATCGAGTTGGCCTTCGTATACCCTCCCTGCTGTTCCGTTAAGCGTTATCCAATCTCCTTCTTTCAGGGTCTTTCCGTTTACATGCACTTCTTTTCTATGTACATCTATGACAAGTTCAGAACAGCCGACTATGCAGCACTTGCCCCAACCCCTCGCAACGAGGGCTGCATGGCTTGTCATTCCACCCTTTGCTGTAAGGATGGCTTCTGCTGCGTGCATTCCATGGATATCCTCAGGTGAGGTCTCGTTTCTGACGAGTATTACCTTTTCACCCTTCTTTGCCCATGCCTCTGCATCATCCGCAGTAAACACAACCTTTCCGGTAGCACCGCCGGGACCGGCAGGCAATCCCCTTGCGAGAAGGATCGCCTTCTCTTCAGCAACAGGAGCAACACTCGGATGTAAAAGGATGTCCAATTGATCGGGCTTGATACGGAGTATGGCCTCCTCTTTGCTTATCAATTTCTGCTTCACCATCTCTACAGCCATGCGGATTGCGGCCTGGGGATTGCGTTTGCCTACCCTGGTCTGGAGTATCCAGAGTCTTCCATCCTCTATTGTGAATTCGATATCCTGCATATCCCTGTAATGCTTCTCGAGCCTCTTCTGGATAGTGAACAACTGCTTGTATAACTGCGGCATCGATTCTTCCAAAGACGGCAGGTGCTGCGTGTCTGCTGTCTTGCTTGCCCTGTTGACAGGATATGGAGTCCTTATGCCTGCAACAACATCCTCTCCCTGTGCATTGGGAAGCCACTCGCCATAAAACACATCCTCTCCTGTAGCCGGATTGCGTGTGAAAGCAACACCTGTACCTGAATTTTCTCCTGTGTTGCCGAAGACCATTGACTGCACAGTCACTGCAGTTCCCCATTCATCCGGAATCTTCTCGATCCTGCGGTATGATACGGCACGCCTGCCCATCCATGACTGAAATACTGCGCCGATGCCTCCCCAGAGTTGTTCCTGCGGTTCGTCAGGGAATTCCTTGCCGAGGGTATGTTTTATAATGGCCTTGAACTCGTCGCAGAGTATCTTTAAATCATCCACTGTTAAATCCGTATCGCTTTTATATCCCTTCTGTATTTTCATTGCATCCATGGCATGTTCGAGTTTCTGGCGGATGGCCTCTCCTTCTTTCGGTTCCACACCTGCAGCCTTTTCCATGACAACATCCGAATACATCATAAGGAGACGGCGGTATGCATCATATACGAAACGCTCATTATTTGTTTTCTTTATGAGTGCGGGGATTGTCTTTGTGGTCAGACCGATATTCAATACTGTCTCCATCATGCCGGGCATGGAACTCCTCGCACCTGAGCGCACAGAAACAAGGAGGGGGTTATTGGGATCTCCGAACTTCTTGCCCATTATCTTTTCGACCTTTGCCATTGCAGCGTCAACCTGCGCATTTAATTCTTTGGGATACCTCTTGTTATTTTTGTAGTAAAGCGTGCAGACTTCTGTAGTTATGGTAAAACCAGGAGGGACAGTAATACCTAAATTGACCATCTCTGCCAGGTTGGCCCCCTTACCTCCCAGAAGATTTTTCATTTCAGCTTTGCCGTCAGCCTTGCCTCCGCCAAAGAAATAGACATACTTCTGTGCTTTTGAAGCTTTTGCAGGTTTTGCAGCTTTCGCCGGTTTTTTAGCTTTTTTAACAACCTTTTCCATTAATTCCCTCCAGAATAATATTTAAAAGTTTTTAAAAAGGTTCTATAGTTTATCCCAATTCAACGGAAAAATTCAAGGAAACCAGGATTATTTTTACGGCACTTGGTATAGACATACTTACCAGTCTGAATTGACTTAAGGAACATAGTA
>NZ_DAIOFX010000129.1:0-2988 GCF_036745535.1 Dissulfurispira sp. | reverse complement strand
CATACCATTGCCTGACAGACGCAAGTGTCTGCCAATTTTATAATTTCTTGGGCGAGTTTTGCGGCTGTAGCGAAAGGAGCATTAGAACTGTCAAAACAGAGCTTCTGAACGAAAGAGACTTATCCTTATCGCTGGACCACGGTATAAAATCGCTCAAATTAGGTTTAAGCAATTAGAGGAAGTATGGCAAGGTTCGAAGAAGTACAGATGACAATAGCAGAGTCTGCAAAGAATTATCTCGATATATACAACATGCAGGTTCTTATAGAGCAGTTCACCCTCGACAGGGAAGGCAGGTTTTCCCTGACACTGCCAAATATGGAACAGCCATTTCCAGTATCAGCAACCGTGTCCTTTATCTATGACGCCTTCCAGACAGGAATGACCCTGTACGAAGAGAGCACAACGGATGAAGACAGCGATGTGGATACATCTGTAGAACTGGAATTTACGGTAAAGCTTCCGATCATGAAGGACTATCCTGACATAGAGGCACTGATTGAAGAGGTAAGCGAGGAATATCCCGACACAGAGCCGATCCTGACAATCAGAGAGATCATCGGCAGTGACGAGCCTTTCAAGGAATACGAAATACATTACAGCTATAATATTGAGCCGGAGGATGCAACAGACAGCGAGTTGTTTGACGAGATATTTCAGGAATTGAAAGAGATCATGGAATTGATATACGAGAGGACAGAAAATTACATAGACCAGTCGTGGTACAGTGGTGAGGAATGATCCCGCTGAAAGAAATTAAATTCGTCCTTCTTGACATGGATGGAACGCTGCTCGACAAATATTTCGATGACTATTTCTGGGAGCATCTCGTCCCAGAAAAGTATGCAGAGAAGCACAAAATCACATTCGGAAAGGCAAAGGAAGAACTGCTCTCAAAGTACAAGGCACATGAAGGCACTCTGAACTGGACAGATATAGATTTCTGGTCGAGGGAGCTTGACCTCGACATCCCGGCCCTGAAAGAGCAGATAAAACACCTCATTGAAGTACATCCCCATGTTGAGGACTTCTTGAAAATGCTCAAAAAATACAAGAAAAAAGTCTACATGGTAACCAATGCCCATTACAAGGTTCTGGACATAAAACTGAAAAATACAGAGATAGGCAAATACTTTGACAAATGCATTACATCCTTTGAGATAGGCTATCCGAAAGAGATGGTAGAGTTCTGGGAGAAAACAGAAAAGATATTAAAGTTTGACAAAGAAAAAACCCTTTTTATTGACGATACAGCAGAGATACTCAGGACAGCAAAAAATTTCGGGATAAAATATCTCCTCTTAAAAACAAGGGCAAATTCAAAAAAACAGGCCCAAAAATACGCCAAGAAATACGATAAACCAATAAATGACTTTCCTGTTTTAAAGGATTTTAAAGAACTCCTTATTCAAGATCGGTAGATTTAATTTTCGGTTCAACTCTCAGCCTTCCTGTATGTATAGGAATAGCAAATTTAAGAAGCAGGGTATATATCAGCGCGCCGGCAGCCCATATCCCTATGGTTATGAGAACCTCCCTCATTGTTGGAAAATATTCGTATATTTCTCCGAGGGTGTCAGGAACAAAACCGGGAATTACAAGACCCATCCCCTTTTCGATATAGACACCAATGATTACGAAGATACACCCTAAGTTCAGGGTCTTGAAGTTCTCACGGGTCTTTGGATGCAGAAAAAGGGAAAAGGCAGTGACATTAAGTATTGTGGCTAACCAGATCCACGGCACAAGACCCGCTTTTCCATGGATGCCGAAATAGAGATATTTGATGGGCTCTGTATGTGCAGTGCCTGAATAAAACTCCTTGAATGCCTCTGCCCCAAGCAGGAACAGATTGATGCCCATTGCATATGCAATCAACTCCGCTATCTTGAAGATTGCGCTGTTTTCTATCTCGAGATCCGTTACCTTCCTTATAATCTGGAACAGGATCAGCATTAGGGCAGGACCCGAGCAAAAGGCAGATGCAAGGAATCTCGGAGCAAGAATAGATGCGTTCCAGAACGGCCTCGCTGCCAGACCGTTATAGAGAAATGCCGTTACAGTATGGATGCTGACCGCAACGGTATCGAGATCATGACCAGAGGACCGATTACAGACATCTTGTATTCCTTGCCGGTAAAAAACTTGCATACCACATACGAGGCAACTAAGGCATTGAGGATAAGATAGCTGTTCAATACAATCACATCCCACGCCAGCAACGATGAAGGGAAATTCATGCCACCGATAACAGGCAGGATATGCCATACGCGAAGCGGTTGACCGAGGTCAACCATTATGAACATGATGCACATTGTGATCGCTGTTATGGCCAGAAGCTCTCCAAACAGCACTATCTCTTTTATCGGTTTGAAATGGTACACATAGGCCGGAACGACAAGCAGCACAGCAGCGGCAGCAACACCGACAAGGAATGTAAAGTTCGATATATAAAAACCCCATGAGACCTGATCCCTCATGCCTGTTGTTATGAGGCCTTTCTCTACCTGTCCGATATATGCGATTATTCCGGTGGCTATCAATACCGACAGAAAGGCAAGCCATATAAAATATCTCTTATTCCCCTTCGCAACCTGCTGCAAGGCTATAAGGAAGTTTTCGACATAATATTTCATGTGTCCCTCCTATCTTCCGTAGGCAAAGAAATAATAAAACTTGGGATTTGTGTTCAAATCCTCCTTGAGTCTGAATACCCTCTTGTGCTCAATTGCATACCTGATCTCGCTTTCTGGATCGAGCAGATTGCCGAACTTCCTCGCGCCAACAGGGCATACCTCAACACATGCAGGATATCTGCCCTTCCTCGTTCTCTGTATGCAGAATGTACATTTCTCCACTACCCCTTTATATCTTGGACGGTTTCCAAGATAATGCGTATCAGGATTTATCTTATCATTCGGTCTCTTTGGCTCGCCCCAGTTGAAACGCCTTGCGCCGTATGGACATGCTGTCATGCAGTATCTGCAT
>NZ_DAIOFX010000128.1:0-3023 GCF_036745535.1 Dissulfurispira sp. | reverse complement strand
GCCTTATTTTACAAGGATTGATTTTGTGATTTCAGATTATTTTGGACAGCAGTGAGTATATGTAGGATGCCAGGCGTATAGGGTTTGGAATAATACCGGGGCAATTTATGACTTCAGGCTGGACGGGATTTGCAGAAATAATGTAGGAGATGGTAACGAGATTACAACTGGATCTTTACGTTTAAATACTGGTGAAGCCATCAATAGATATGCACAAAACCCTGGTACGTGCCCCGGCGGTGTTTTGGCTACATTAACTTATAATCAGGCTATGAATGCAGATGTAGTTATCAATGGTGGTGATGGCGACTGTCAGGTCAACTTCACAGGTACAGATAGGTGATATAGAAAGTAGAAGATGTCAGACTACTTTAGCGGAAGGTTAACTCAACATGGTTTGAATTTGGTATTACCACCATGAATGCAGGCGAGATAAGGAACGGGCCGTCTGCCCCTTTAACTCTCCAGCGAGGGAAATAAGACACCTTTATCATATGTGGAATCCCAATGGCATTGGTGTGGAATTCGATAAAATTCCTTTCAAATTTTGATATTTCAACCGTAATATTTTGTTTTAATCCGATTTTTTTGAAAAAAATCATGTCTGTGGCTCTTTTTGTAAAGATTATCGGTTTTGATAAATCTCCTATTTTATACCAATCTGTAGATTCGAGAAGCCACTTTTTGGTTTTTATCCGCACCTCAAAATCGGTTAACGGCACAATTATTTGAGGATGCTGGAGTTCATAAACTGAAAACGGTCCTATATCATTTAGTTTCGGTAAAAGTTTTCCTGCCTCATCCTTTACCTCTTTTGTGTAGGCTATAAAATACCGGACACCGAACAGCTTTAGATGTTCTATCCCTTTTTTGAAATTAAATTCCGGATATGAGAAACCCTGTACAGCATGAGTAGAAGTCTTTGTGGTTTCTGCCTGATTGATGAAATGGAAAGGACTGCTCAGCGACGATTCTATTAAAAGACCCTCCATTGTCGGCTGCTTTGAAAATAATGGAATATTTTCGAGAATGCGTGGAGTTCCAAATCTGTCATATTCTGGTCTATACTCCCACATTACACGGCCATAAGGCAGTGTTTTTAAATAATCAAAAAGGGGTTTTATTTCTTTCCATGATGCCTTTCTCTCGAAACCCTCATAGTTCCACTTAATCCAGTGCGGAATATATGTTAACTTTCTGTCTATCCAGACTATTAGAGTGAGGGCAAGAATTGGCAATATCAAATAAAGCTGTGCTTTTGATGGTATTTTGCTCAGAACACTGCCTGAAAAATAAGCTGCTATAAGTATAGAGCTCATAGTAAAAAATGGAAGGAATCTGGTATTCCATATCTTTGAGTTGTCAATCAGAAAATATGCAATAAGATTCACAACTGCAACAAACAGCAGGATGTTGATATTTTTGTCTTTATTTAAAAAAGAATAGACAATTCCGGCCAATGCGAGGATTTGCAGCGGAATTATCGAAACCGGAAATATGTCAAAAAGCTTAATAAATCTCCACCACTTCATGATTGATGTGTAATCCAGATGCCACAGGAATGGCAATGACCAGAACGATGTTATTGCAAAGGCAATGGCATACACCTTTACCATATATAAAAATCTGAGATTGAAATCAGGAGTAAATAGAAAAAACGGCAGCAACAGAATAGATGATATTACTGGTATCGGATGCGATAATGCCATTAATGACAGGACAACTATGTTTATAAATAGATATTTGTTTTCTTCGATTCCCATTTTCATAGTTGCAATGAATATCCAGAAGAGAGAAAAGCTGAAGGAATAAGAAAATTCCCCTGCAAGGGTGCTTGGCAGATTGCCGCCGTAAATATTGTAAGCCTCAAGGAAGATGAATGACAGGCTAAATACAGCGCCGATATGAGGGACAGGATCTTTAAATCGCAAAAATCTTAAGCAGAAGTAAGCACTTATAGGCAAAAGCAATGTGCCGAGTATGGTTATTAGTTTGAATGCAACATTGATAGGAATTACATAACTTAAAACTACGGTAAGGATATAAAGAAAGGGAGGATAAAAATACAAGAATGGGAACCCTGCATACCAATCATGCGACCATGAATGAATAGAGGGGAATATCTCTTTTAAATAGTAGACTATATAGTTATGGGAACCTGTGTCTCCGCCGGAAATTGTTGTGTCCATTAGCAGCAGAGAGGGCTTGAGCATGTAAAAGATATAGAGGTAGACGATAGCAAATGTAAGAACTGCGAGCTTATTGTTTGATATATATTTTCTTAATCTTTCTGACATCGGCAAACATTCTAAAAACATCGTTTATTGTTATTGTTGAGAGACCTCTTGAGATCTGTTTTGCATCCACCACGCAGATATTATAGCGGAGCATCATGGCAAGATAAAGCGCCTCGATATCAAAGGCAAAGCCATTGGTCGACAATCTGCTGAAAATAGCCTCGGCAGCAGAACTTTTAAATCCTTTCAGACCACACTGGGTATCTTTAAACGGCATCCTAACGTTTCTTTCTGCAAATGCGTTAAATATCCTATGCCCCATCAATCTAAAGATGCTGTCAGGATATGGATTTTCTCTATGTCCTATGGCGACATCATAGCCGTTCTTTAATTTTTTTAGGACATCCTTTATGCCTTTTGTTCCATAGGGAAGATCTGCATCCGTGAAAATTCTATATTCGCCTCTGGCAGACAACATTCCTGTTTTCACACTGTATCCCTTCCCCATATTATGCGTGTTTCTGATAAGTCGTACATTTTGAATATATTTAATTGCTTCGTGAGTATTGTCAACACTTCCATCGTCCACAATTATCAACTCGCATATATTTCCAAAGGTCTTTATTATTTCTGCAATACTTCCTTCAAGGATGCGCTTCTGATTATAGGCGGGCAAAATAAGAGAAAATTCTATATGTTCCATAGTCTTTATAATATAACATTTTGGCTATCCCCTCCTTCCCAAACCCCCATCTTTTTGGGGAAATTTCTGTTATAATTTATCAA
>NZ_DAIOFX010000127.1:0-3050 GCF_036745535.1 Dissulfurispira sp. | reverse complement strand
TGCTTGATAGATAATGCATTTATCATCTCTCATATACACTTGAATCAACACTTTTAAAGTCTCTGAGCAGTATCTGGCATATAAAATAGCCCTACTTAGATAAAGTTTATCACATCTTTTCTTTTTTTCAACTGGTATTTGTAAGAAGACTGATGTGGGTCATGGCATTGTGAACAGTTACCTTTAACCTGTCTGTGGACCCCTTTAGTTGTATCTATCCTGTCGGGATGGCATTTATAACAGAGCTTTTCGTCACCCTTTATCGGTGCAAATTTATGCTGTCCTGTTTTAGAGTGGCACATCAGGCAGTCACCAACTGCCACAGGGCCGTGCACATACTTTTCCTTGCCCATATTGGAGTGACACTTTTCTGTGATGCATGACTCCCTGGCATCTGCAAAACAAGAGAATAAACATAATACAAATGCAGCCAAAATAAAGCTTCTCATATTCTTTTATCCCCCATTTAGAAAATGCTGAATTTAAAATATTTCTTTGGATTTGCCTTGATATCTTTTGCCAGCTCGCTTAAATCCTTGGTCAATGCCTTAAGCTCCGATACACTCTCTTTGAATTCGCTTTCGAGCTTCTTATCCTTGACCAGGCTTCCCGCTACACCTTCTCCTGCCTCAATTTTATCCAGGACAGCAGCAAGCTGTTTCGATGCCTTACTGAGGTTTTCGTATAATGCAGGGTCTTCTGCGAGTTTCTTCAATGAGCCCTCACCCTCTGTCACCTTCCTGCCGAATTCTTCCACAGAGGATGTAGCCGAGAGCATTTTATTGTAGAGGGAAGGGTCTTCTATGAGTTTCTTAACCGTCCCTTCCGACTCCTTAAAATCCTTCAGGATTCCTGACAAAGACTTTGAAGCATCCTGAAGATTATTATAGAGTTGAGGGTCTGTAAGGAACTTTGAATTGGCAATTCCTGTGGCGCTTTTCTCTATCTTTTTAAGAAAGCCTTCGAGTTCTCCTATAAACTCCGTAATCTTCACAAGGGTGGTGGAGCCTGCTTTGATAATATCCTTAATCTCTATCTGCTCAACCCCTTTTATGGTATCTCCATGGGATATAGGTGCTGCATCAGGAGATCCCAGGCTGATTTCGATGTATTTGTCTCCAAGAAGCCCGATGGTCTTGACAGTAACAGTGGAATCTTTTCGTATATGCTTTGCGGATTTCTTAGCTATAGACATGGTGACCATGGTGCCGTATTCTGCATGGAGGTCTATACTCTTAACAGAGCCTATCTCTACGCCGGATATCCACACAGGTGATCCCTTTCTCAATCCCCTCACATCCTTAATCTGAGCCTTAATATCAATCTTTGGTGAAAGCATGCTTTCTATGCCCCCTGCAAACAATACAGTAAATAACAAAAGCAGGAAGGCAATGGTTACAACAATGCCCACCTTGAGCTTCGACCACATAAGCTGTCTTTTCATATCAAACATTTTTTACCCCTGCATAGTTTAATTCGCTGATAAATACCTGGATATCAGGAATATCTGAATGTAATAGTTTTTCACTGTCCCCGTCAAATACCAGTTCTCCATCCTTTAAAAACATAAACCTGCTTGCAACCCTTAATGCATCCACAACCTTGTGCGTGACGATGATAAAACCTTTTCCGTCTTTCGACAACTCCAGAATCAGCTTGCAGATATTGTCTGCATTCACAGGGTCAAGGCCTGATGTGGGCTCATCGTAAAGGAACATTTTTGGATCGCATGCAGCCAATGACCTTGCTATGGAAACCCTTCTGTGCATTCCTCCGCTCAGTTCTTCGGGCATAAACTCCATTGCATGCTCCACTCCCACAATCCTGAGCAATTCCCTGACCTTCCTGTCTATCTCTTCTTCTGCCATCTTAGTATATTCCCTCAGACAGAATGCCACATTTTCCTTTACATTTAGAGAATCAAAGAGCGCCCCTTCCTGAAATACAAGGCTAAACTTCATCCGTACTTCTCTCAGTTCGTCTTCTGTCTTCCCTGTTATATCCTCGCCATCGATAATTATCTTCCCTGAATCGGGTTTTATGAGGCCCATTATCAGCTTGAGGATCGTGGTCTTTCCTTCCCCGCTTCCTCCGAGGATTGCAACCCTTTCGTCAGAGTTTATGGAAAAACTCAGGTCTTTGATAATCTGCCTTGAGCCGTATGAAAAACATACCTTATCGAATACAATCATACTGAAAACCCCAGCACATAAAGCAGTATCCTTGTGAGTATAAAATCGGAGACTATAATCATTATGATTGACGTTACAACAGCCTTTGTGGTGGACTGCCTGAGACCGGTTGCTCCGCCTTTTGTGGAAAGCCCCATGTAGCAGCATATGCAGGCTATGAGATACCCGAAGACAAAGGGTTTAATAGCGCCGAAGAAGACATTCTCGAAGATCAATTCCTCCCGTATCGAACTCCAGTATACTGTACCGCTCTGATTGCTTACAAACACCGCTATATAATATCCGCCGAAAAGGGAGACGGCGTCTCCTATGATTGTCAGGGCAGGAAGCATTATTATGGAACTAACTATCCTCGGTGTAACAAGCTTTTTTATTGGGTCGACACCGAATACCCTGAATGTGTCCACCTGGTGTCCCAACACCATCAACCCTAATTCAGAAGCCATCCCTGCGCCAACCCTTCCGGTAAAAACGATGGCAGCCACCACAGGCCCCAATTCCCTGATCACCGATATGCCGACGACCTTTCCTGTATATACCTTCATTCCGAGCCTTGAGAGTTCCGCAGACAACTGGAGGGAAAGGGCCATGCCCACGAAGAGGGAGACTATGAAGATAATGAAAAACGAGCCTGCCCCGGCGTAGTCCATCTGTTCTATCATATCTCTTAGATATAAAGGCCTCTTAAAGATGCTTAGCAGTCCTCTAATGGAAAGCAGGTAGAAATCCTGAAGATCGCCTATCAATTCCTTCAGTCTATTCATTACTGCAGCACTCCATTGCTTTATTTTTGCCTAAATTGTGCAATTCTAATCTTAGAATTATATGTCAGGCGCTGCGAAAAGACTTTAAACCACG
>NZ_DAIOFX010000126.1:1632-3054 GCF_036745535.1 Dissulfurispira sp. | reverse complement strand
CAATGGGGAAAGAAGCCCTTAAAGGAATTTACACAAAATGATTGACACTACCCACGCAGATAAAAACTTGACAAAAGAGAAGCTAATAATTAAAATTTGACCAAAATAATTTACAAAAAATTTACTTCAGGAGGGGCACCATGGGGGACACAGGAGTCAGGAGGGGTGACTGTATGACCTGCCATACAGGAGATGCAGTCAGGCATAAAGAGTCTCCGGCAAGGAATTAAATTCGCACCAATTAAGAATGTAGGAGAACAATGCTATAGATGTCATGACAGGGTAGATACGAAGAAAGGAGTTCACAAACCGGTCAAAGAAGGCAATTGCTCAAAATGCCACGATCCTCACCAATCGCCTTATAAATACCAACTGCGTGGAGACGGACAGAACCTCTGCTTTATGTGCCATGACAAAAAGATTGCTGCCGGCAAATTTGTCCATGGACCTGTTGCAGTTGGAGGATGCTCCATGTGCCACAACCCGCACCAGACAGATTTCCCCAAGATGCTGAATGCATCGGGAAATGACGTCTGCTTTATATGCCATACAGATAAGGCGGATGCATTCAAGGGCAAGAAATTTGTCCATAAGCCTGTAGGTGAAAAATGCGTTAACTGCCACAGCCCCCATGCAGGAGATTATAAATTCAATTTCAAGACAGACGGCTCGCAGGAATTATGCTTCGGATGCCACAAGGATAAGAAGGAATGGATAGCAAATGTAAAAAACAGACACGGTGGTCTTGAAACAGACAAGAAATGTCTTGCATGTCATGACCCGCATGTCTCTGATTATGTGAAGCAGTTGGTTAAACAGCCTGTTGATACATGCAATATCTGCCATGACAAACCACTGGATACACAGGACGGCAAAATTGTCGATATGAAGACGTATCTTGCAAAGAATAAGGAACACCACGGCCCCATAAAACAGAAGGATTGTTCGGCATGCCACAATACGCACGGATCGGATAACTTCAGGATACTCAGGAAGTATTTCCCACCAGTATTCTATGCGCCGTTTGACCCTAAAAATTACGAACTATGCTTTAATTGCCACGAGAAGACGCTTGTACTGGATGCAAAAACTACAACACTGACAGGGTTCAGGAATGGCGATCAAAATCTCCACTTTGTGCATGTCAATAAGGCGATTAAGGGACGTACATGCAGGGCGTGCCATGATGCACACGCAACCAATAATCCGAAGCACATAAGGGATGCTGTTCCATTCGGCGCATGGGGACTGCCTGTGGGATTCCAGAAGGCTGCAAACGGAGGCTTATGCCTGCCGGGATGCCACCAGAAGTTCGACTACAACAGGATAAACCCTGTTAAAAACAGGTAAAGGCAAAGGTAGAGGTAAAGATGAAGGAAAAGGTAAAGGTTAAGGTAGAGGAAAAAGGAAAGATAAAGGAAA
>NZ_DAIOFX010000126.1:0-1532 GCF_036745535.1 Dissulfurispira sp. | reverse complement strand
CCTTTCAATGACCCATTATGCACTGGGGCTGGTTTATGAAAAGCTCGGAGATCATGAAAAGGCCATAATGCATTACAAGGAAGGCGTAAAGACCTATAAGGTGAGGATAGGGAAGGAATGAGGGCTTTTAAAAGGGAGAGGATATTGATTGTACAGGCAATAATATTTATTGCCGTAATTGTTGGCTCTTTTGTTTATACCGCCACTGCCCAGGCATTGCTCCAGATAGGGGCTCAAGCTCCTGAATTCACGCTCAAGGATATAGAGGGCAAGGACATAAGCCTTTCCCAATATTCACAGAAAAAGGCGGTCGTGGTTCTGTTCTGGTCCACATGGAGCGCCAAATCCCCCAATGCCCTTAAGAGATTTGAAGGGTTTTATAAAACATATAAGGACAGGGGAATACAGGTGCTTGGAGTTAATGCCGACAGCCAGGCTATTTCGAACGAAGACATAGAGAAGATAAAAAAACTTGTAAAAGAATTCGACATCACCTTCCCCATGCTCATGGATAAGGAATTAAAGGCATTCCATGAATGTAGTGTAATAGCACTTCCCTCTACAATAATTGTATCCGAGGGCAAGATAGCCTATGAGCTGCCGGGATTGCCGCTTGTAGGCACAGAGGACATGTTCGATTATCTCCTTGTGCTGGCAGGCGAGCAGCCTAAAAAAGAAGATGGAGCCAAAGTATAAGCCAAGACATGATGCAATAGCAGACACAAACCTTGCAAGGGGATTTGTAAAGAGGAAAAAATACGATATGGCATATCCTCTGTTTAAGAAGGCGATAGAGAAGGACCCGAAGTACATGCTTCCATATGTAGAGCTTGCAAGGCTCTATGAGACGGAAGGGAAGAATCCGGAGGCTGAAGAGACCTTTAAGAACGCACTTAATGCAGAACCCGAAAATGTGGCGGTCATGAGCGAATTCGGCTATTTTCTTACAAAGCTCGGCAGGATAAAGGAGGCCGTTGAAATCCTTGACAGGGCCGTGAAGAAAAATTCTTATACTCCGGCTTATTATTATCATCATGCCTATGCCCTTGCAAAGAATGGACAGATTAAGGATTCTCTCGGTGCTTTTGAGGGTGCCCTCTCAATGAACCTATATGACTCGAAGCTGTACTCCCTGAGGGGAGAGGTTTATGAGAACAGCGGGATGCTGAAAGAGGCGGCATCCGATTACAAAAAGGCCCTCGAACTTATTTTGAAGATAAAAGAATAGAATTGTTCGTCAAATAAAATAAAAACCGATCGCTGAACTGTAATGCTAAGATAAGGGGGAGAGTGTGAAGAAACTTGCTGTAACTATAGTATCTTGTCTTTTTCTTGCTCTTATTGCTGCAACCTTTGCGCTCGGCAATCCCGAGAGGTTTTCCATAATCAGGCCTGTTGATTACAGTATGGTCGAAGGGGAGCTCATCCCCATTGTTATAAGATTGAGCAATAATGTGGATGCGATCGCCATCGTCAGAAATAATGACGAGATCTTCAAGGGGACTGATGTCAAGGGGAAAGAGTATTTATGC
>NZ_DAIOFX010000125.1:0-3071 GCF_036745535.1 Dissulfurispira sp. | reverse complement strand
CTTACTTTCAATTTGCCGACCGGTTTTTTGCAACCGATTCTTCTTTTACCCTCCTGATCTTGCAGGAGGTTGTGTAACCGCTGCCTTTGCTCAATGTATGCACAGCCTCCTCGATTAGATACTGCCCGTCAAGACTCCCAAAGCCCTCTACGATCACAGTCGCTCCTGCAGTTAGATACGGCTCTCCCATTACTGTAATTTCCGATTCGCACTCCCATTTATTTTTTTTCTTCAGCTCTGCCCTTGCCCGCTCTATAGCCTGCTGTTTGTTCTCGCATCTCTCTGATATTTTCAGCACCCCTCCTGATACAACCTTTTTTGCGGTCTCTGTGTGTTTGACCTCTTTTTTCGATACGGGATCCCAATATCTGACTTCACACGCCTTATATATCTCGAATGTTTTGGTTGAGAATCTGTATGTAATTATGTTATATCCGCCTCTGCGGACGATATATATCGGCTCAGATTCTTCCAGTTCATCGGGCTTCACACAAATAAGCCTTTCAGCGTCAACCTTTACATTATAACCGTATTTCTCGCACACGCTTTTTAAAAAGCCAAGGTCGCTGTCGTCTTTCTGATCCAGTCTTTTCAGCTTGATGTCAGGATTTATTTTTATCTGTGGTTTAAGCTTATTTCTTTTGGCAATATCCAGAATAACCTTTGACAAATTTACATTTTCCCATGCATGAGTCCTTTTTTGTCTAAATGCCTCTGTAACATATGTAGAAAGCCCTTTTACATTGATCGTGTCAGGCGGTCCGCTAAACTCGATCTCGTCAATCTGAAATGTCCCGGCATTCAGCCATTTCTCTGAATCCTCGGCAACGCCGATTTTTACTTTCACCACATCGCCCTTTGACGGATACCACGATGTTTTCCACCTATCGTCTCTGTCTTCAAATGTCATCTGTATCTCATCGCTTTTACCGTGAAGATTATCCGTATAAGTCAGACTGGTAAGATACGGAGATACATCCTTGCTCACATCCCTGCCTGCCCATGTAATGCTGTATAAAAGCTCTCTTATCTTTTCCACGGCGGCAGCTCCTCCGGATATGTCGGCTCCATTTCAAGCTCAGGTATTTCAAGCTCGACTCCTGCCGGAAGCAGGGGACTCCTCTTTATCTCGTCAGAGAGATACGGATTGGCCTTTATGATCTCCTTATAATAATCCGGGTGGCCGTAGAACATCATCGAAACCTGATCCCATCGGTCATTCTGTATAGTGCGGTATTTCATCAGTTATACTCCTTGATCTGCACATCGAACTCTATCACCCGTGGATTACCGCTGCCGTCCACATCTCTCCATGTCTCCGAGATACTCTCTATCACAAACTCTCCTAATGTCTCGTTTCCAAGCACAAGCACAAGAGGCTCTCCTTTTTCTGCCTCTGTCTCAAGCCTGTGCATTTCTTCTATTGGATAGCAGAAGTAATCAACGAATCTTCCACCAAAAGAAACGGTATCAAGCTGCCTGCCGAGCGATTGAAGCTTTGATTTGCCTTTTACAATCTCATGCTCTGCGTACTTCCATGAGCGGCTGCGCTTCAGTTCATCGATGCTGTTCGCATACTCTTCTGAAAATTCAAAAGCTATATCACCAAGAGCGCCGATCTTCATTACCACTCCTTCCTTGCCTTATTCGCAAAATACCTCTCGATCACACGCCTTACAGCATCTTCAGTTGCAGAAGCTGTCTGCGCTGCAACCTGCTTCGCAGTGGTTCGATCCACATTGCCGTTGAATGTAAGATTCTGTGTAATCTGAATCAGAGGCATTGCCGAAGCTCCATAACCGCCTGCCATTGCAGGCATCATCTGCCGGGCAGGCTCAAACATCTGTCTGACCGGCTGCGTGATCGGCTGTAAAACAGCCCTTACTCCGAGCATCGCATTTTCCATTGCGGATACCATAGGCGTTGGCTTCATCGTCTCCGCAATAGTCCCGACTATGTTTACCTTATGCAGGTCTTTAAAAGGCCCCTCTTTGGCAGGACTAAAGGGCAATAGATTGCGAATTTTTTTGGCTATGCCAGATACAGCCTCTATAGGTTTTGACGCCATTGAAGTAATGCCTTCCCACAGCGAGCCGATAATCTTCTGTCCTACGGAAAAGAGATTGAATCCCTGCAAAAAGCTTTGTATGCTCTGCCATATCCCTATAAAAAATGCCTTTACCTTACCCCAGTTGGCGATAATAAGAGCCGCACCTATAGCCAGAGCTGTAATAGCAAGCCCTATCGGATTTGATATAATCGCAGCGCCCATAAGCCTAAATGCAGTTGCAATTGCCCTTGTAGCGCCCACAACGAGCGTTGAGCCAATTGCATACGCCTTTGATGCCGCTCCTGCTATCCATAACGCTGCTGTTTTTGCTCTGATTGCTATTGCTGAGCCTATAGCTGCCGCTTTCTGTTTATGCATCTCGATAGTAGTCATCAGCACAGACGGCCTCAGCAGCATCATCGCCCTGTATGCCATGCCTGCGCCGTCTGCTATCCATGAAAAACCCCATCTAACACCCATTGATGCTATCTTTAGTCCTATAAAACCGATTGCAAGCCCTCCTGCTACTTTTGTAGCAGTCGGAAATTTTTCAGCCACCTTACCAAGAACTCCCAACACAGGCGTTACAGCGCCTACTATCGAATTCACGGCAGGCAAAAATACAGTGCCTATATTTATCGCAGATGCGGCAAGATTGTTTTTAAGAAGCTGTAATTGATTTGCCGTTGTCTTCGCTCTGTTTTCAAACTCCTTCTGCATTGCCCCTGCAAATTTCGATTCATCTGCTGTTTCCTTCAGGGCTTTTTTATACTGATCTAATCCGGAAACCAAAAGGGCGACGTCATCGCTGTATTGCATGCCGAAAAGATCGCTTAATACCCCTGCCAGCTCCTCTTTTTTTACGCCCCTTAATCTTTCAAGAAACTTTATCAGTGCGCCCTCTGCGTCCTTTTCGATATCCGCTTTTAACTGCTCTGCCGAATATCCGATTGCATTAAGACCTGCCTGAAATTCCTTTCCCTGCCTGTCTGCCGTCTTTAATTTTAAGAGCATCGCATTA
>NZ_DAIOFX010000124.1:0-3115 GCF_036745535.1 Dissulfurispira sp. | reverse complement strand
AGCTTTGAAAGGGCAAAAACAGGCAGAATGAGCCCAAAATTCTCAAACTGGGTGTTAAAAATTCTCAAACTGGGTGGTAAGTTATATGAAGACGAATAAAAGAAGGATAATAGAGTTTTTCCTGTCGCCGATTGTTAAATATGCGAAGGAGAGCCTGACATTGAGATAGGCAAAAGGTTATTTAAAAAATACATCGCCCCGTTTTTGTCCAACGGCTGGTTTGCTGAGCCGCACTGTGAGTCCTGAACGCAAGACGGACATCCCTCTTCGCAGTCGCAGTTCTGTATTATCTCTACTGCAGATTTAATCCAATCAACAGGTACATCGAGGACCCTTTTTGTAAGTCCTATTCCGCCTTCGTATCCGTCGTAAATGAATATAGCAGGCAGTTTGAATTCAGGATGCATGGCATAACTATAACCTCCGATGTCTCCTTTGTCGCATAAGGCAAATAGAGGCATGCATGCAATGGTTACATGCTCTGCTGCATGGAGCGTTCCGGCTAAGTCATATCCTTTGTCAATAATTTTATTGGCAAGATTTTTATGGATGACCATCCAGATGCCTTCTGTATCGAATATGTATTCCGGCATTTCTACGACATGCCTCGACATCTTTGTTCCATCGAAGAGGTTTTTCTTATCATAGCCCACTACCTGATAAGTGATCCTCATCATTCCGTGATATAACTCGATGTCCTTTGTTAAAGGTGTCATGGACTTTTGGGGCATTCCGATAATATCGACATGCTCCTGTGATAATGCCTGTGTATAGTAGTTCACATCCACTTCTCTGCATAATGCTTGATTATTTTCTAAATCGAGGTCTAATACCTGATACTGCCTTCCCCTGTGAAGATAGATTGCACCGGAGAATGCCTCTCTATATATCCTCCTGCCGTCAAGGTCTCCGATATGCCTGCCGGATTCATCCTTAAGCCTTAATGGTTTGCCAATGGTTCTTATCCCGATTTCCCTCTGAGACATTCTCTTTCTTGAAAACCAGATGTCGCCGAGTTTGCCTGTTTTAAGATTATTTTCATTTACTAATTCATCAACCACATCCGATATTTTATTAATGTCATATACAGCATCATCTGCCCTCAGATAAACTTCATCTGCAGCGCAGACGAGATGTTTCTTTAAGATTTTTCTATTTGCAGGGTCGCAGATAGATGCCTCATGCGGCTTTTCAAGGAATGCCCCCGGATGAGAGATGAAATAATGGTCAAGGGCATCCTTGATTGCAATCATTAATATCAGTGATTCCTGTCCATGTCTGCCAACCCTTCCGGCCCTCTGCCATGTGCTTGAGATGGAGCCGGGATAGCCGCAGAGTATGCATACATCGAGGCCTCCGATATCAACTCCCAGTTCAAGGGCGCTTGTGGATATAACTCCCATCAATTTGCCGCTGAAGAGCTTTTGTTCTATCTCCCTTCTCTCAGTGGGAAGGAATCCTGCCCTGTAAGGGCTTATTTTATCAGTCAGTAATGGTGCACGCTCAATGCTCCATTTATATATCAATTCCGTAATCTTCCTTGCCTTTGTGAATAGTATTGTCCTTAGTCCTGAATTTATGCATTTCAGGAATATCCTTGTTGCCTCTGTATAGGGACTGTCAAGTGGATTTAAGAAAATGAAATGTTTCCCTGATTGGGGCGCTCCTGTTTTATCCACTACATTAAATGGAACGCCGATGAGTGTTTCTGCGAGTTCCTTTGGATTCGCTATGGTTGCAGAGCATGCTATAAACTGTGGGCTGCTTCCCCAGTATTTGCATATCCTTCTGAGTCTTCTGAATACATGACTCACATGCGAGCCGAATACACCCCTGTATGTATGTATTTCGTCAATAACGATATATTTAAGGTTTTTAAAAAAATCCTCCCATTTTTTGTGGAAGGGATTGAGGGCAAGATGGATCATATCAGGATTGGTGAAAATTACATTAACGCGTGGGGGAAACGCTGTTTCCCCCACGGGCCCCCTTTTTTGAAAGGTCTTCCGTATCTTTTCCCTTCTGTAAGGTGTTGTGTCGCCATCATAGACTTCAGCCATGCACAAGGGGGACTTTGTCCCCCTTGTGATAACCCCTTTAATTTCATCAAAAAGGCCGTTCAGATTTTTCACCTGATCCTGTTCCAGTCCTTTTAGAGGGAATATGTAAAGCGCCTTTGTTTCAGGGTTTTCGAGGATGGATTCGATTACGGGTATATTATAAATAAGGCTCTTGCCGCTGGCAGTGGGGGTCATTACAATTACATTCTGCCCCTGCCTTATGAGGTTTATTCCTTCGGCCTGATGGCTGTAAAATTTCTCTATGCCTCTGTTTTTCAGGGTTTCCCTTAATTCGTCTCTTATTTCTATATCCTCATAACTCGCATCTTTTGAAGGAATATATTCATGGGCTGTGATCCCTGTGCTGATGAGGCGGTCTCTTTTCAGCGAATCAATGAAGTCGCTGATATTAGTTGAATCATGCATGCTTTATTTAAACAGATACTTGATTATTTGTTCTATATTTTCTAAATCCGTAGCCAAACATTATAAAAGGCAAAGCAGATGTGGCAGCAAAGCCTTTAGCAGCGATACCTTAGAGCCGAACACTCCCGCCGTTTAAGGGCAATTTCAGTATCACTTATCCATTCAGCAGAAAAACAGGCTATATGGTAATCTCATCGCATTGCTAAGGGCTTTGATGCCATGTCTGCTTTGCCTTGATTACGGGTATAGTATATTTCCTAAATCCGTAGCTAATCATTCTGAAATGTATGTAGGGCATGCTGAAAAAAGCCTTTACAAAGTGTTGTTCTTTATTTATGCCAGAGATAACGAATGCTTCACTCAAATAGTAAGCAATGTAGTAGATAACGGATTCAAGACAATGTTGTCTCATATTCTGAAGTGCAAAGTCTTTTTCAGCACACCCTACATACATTATTATTACGGATTGTGAATGTTTCGTGCTTTCGCATTTCTGCAAACAAAACCGCTGCTTTTGCAAAAATGCAAATGTTTCACAATTAAAAACCCTTAGAAAACAATAAAATGCAACTTGGGCATGAAATTCGCTAATATATTGATAAGAATAAAGATTGGCAAGAACAGAGAAA
>NZ_DAIOFX010000123.1:0-3236 GCF_036745535.1 Dissulfurispira sp. | reverse complement strand
CAGTGAGGTGTAATAATAGTTGTAGGCATCATAGGCGCATTCGGCTCATTCATAGGCGGGATCTTCAGCGTAATGATAGCAAGGTTGTTTCAGGTGCTTACAAAGGAAAGGTAAAGGCAAAGGTAGAGGTAAAGATTAATTAATATTTCTTCTTTTCTTTACCTTTTCCTTTACCTTCACCTGTCTTCCTATCCCTTATGGCATTTCCCGCAGTCCGTAACCGGCGTAGCTATGTTTCCGTTATGGCATGAGCCGCAGGTCTTGCCCTGATACATATCGTCCATCTTCATCTTTCCATAGGTCTTCTTCATGTCGAATAATTTCGGATGGCACGAATCGCAGGAGAATGCTGTTGTGTGGAACTTGTGGCTGAAGACCACGTTGCCGATACCGTCAACCTTGTATACGAGTTCCTTTTCGAAGCCCTTCATTTTATGGCACTTTGCACACTCGGAAGAAGCAAATGCCTTTTTGCCGTCATGACATGCACCGCAATATGCACCGCTATCAATGTCCTTCATGGTGACACGGGCAGCACCGGCGCTCATTAGGAATACCCCCGGATGGCACTCCTTGCAGTTGAACAGCTTTGCGTGAGCCTCGTGGTTGAACTTCGATGGTAAAACCGTCCTGTCAAAGGTGATCATCTTCATGCTGTGGCAGTTGCTGCAAATTTTCCTGTTAACCACCATGTGCCGATGCCCTCTTGGGTCATGGCACTGGTTGCAGTGATAGCCTGCATCCATATGCCTCTGGTGGGGGAATATGCCTTTCTGGGGTGGTGCAGAGAATTTCTGGTATGAGTGGCATTTAAAGCACGGCAGACTGCCCACTGCCTCATCTCTCGATATTATTTTTTCAGGGGCCTTTTCTGTCACTCCTTTTTCTGCCTTCTTCGGAGAACAGCCAAATATCAATGCGCTTATGGTTATAATCGCTACCAACCATCTCATTTGTTGTCCCCTTTGTCGCCGAATTCAAGTTTGTACTCAAGGGGGTGCTCGCGCTTCATATCCTCGATGGAGATCTTTCCTGTAATCCATGTCATGCTCATGGGGAATTTATTCCACTTCAGGTGCTCGTTGTAGAAGTGCCAGAAGAGTATGAAGACTATGGCAAGGAGGGCCTCATCGCTGTGCATGATCGAGATTACCTCCCATATCCAGTTCACGCTCCACGAAGGGAAGAAGTACGAGGACTGGACAGGGAATGCAAGGAAAAAACCAGAGAGACCGATAATCCCCATTCCCCAGAAGACCGCCCAGTAATCGAACTTATGTATATAGCTGAACCTGCCGAACTGCGGCTTCTCTTTGCCCAGACCGAGGAAGTACAGTATGTTTTTTACGGCATCCATTACATCCTTTGGCAGGGGAATAATGGTCGTGTCTTTACGGAGCTTCATCTTGCCTGTCGAAAGCATATATGCGAGATAAAGCACATGCCACGCAAAGTTCAGAAGCATTGTAATGCCTGCTATGCGATGCACTATACCTGCGTTCTTTGCTCCACCCCATATCTTTACCAGCCAGCTCGAATGCTCAACGGTCTGCTCCGGATATTTCAATGCCCATCCTGTGAATGAGAGCAGCAGGAATGTGGTAAAAAGAATTACATGCTGAATCCTCTCTATAGTATTGAAACGTAAATATTCCTTTGGAGTCTCTTTATTCATGATGTCCCTCCTTTCCCTTTCTTAAAACCTTATCCCTGATCTCGGAAATCGCATCGAGAATGACGTGGCCGACGATAAATGCAAATACGGACAATAGAAGAACTATCATTCCCTTTTCGAAATAGTATGGCACAGGATTGTCTTTCCCGTATGGTTTATGGGTGATTGCAGTGACAAACTTCTTTGTAGCGCCTTTATGGCACCTGCCGCAGGTCTCTGTCCTGTTATCCCATGCAACAGGAGACATGGGGTCTTCCCATTTCTTGATATCATGATATTTGTGGCAGTCAACGCATGTGGGGGCATTTGGATGTCCGATAACATATTTTTTGCCGTGAAAGCTTTCATAGTACCTTTCGAGTATATGGGTACTAAAGCCGTATTTCCTGGCGAGGCCTTCGTTTTCATGGCACTCACCGCAGGTCTTAACTATATTCTTTTTATTGATATGCGATGTAGCGGTATTTTTAGGCGTTATGTAATGAGGCGAACCGTGACAGTCTACGCATGAAGCACCGTCGGACTGCTTCTTCTGTATGACGTTGCTGCCGTGGATGCTCTGCTGCCATGATTTATAAATATCACCGTGACATTCGGAGCACGCAGCGAGGGCAACAGGATCTACCTTTGCCTTATGGGTCAGCTTGCTCGCCAGAGAAGCGATGCCTTGCGGGACATTCGTAATCCTTGCAGGTTCGTGTGGATTTGAACCGAATTGTTTATGACATGCAATACAATCAAAACCTCCGTGTACGGATTGTGAGTATTTCTCTCCGTCAACATTCACATCGATTAAAACGCCCTCTTCCGTACGGATCTTGCCCTTCATTGCGCTGTGGCATGCCAGACAGGTAAAGGTTTCTGCGCTTGCCGAATAAGTAAAACAGAGCAGGGGAATCCATAAGAGAGCCACTAAGAAAACCCTTTTCATGCGACCTCCCCAAAACCCTCTCAGAGATATAGCTATTAAAAATAGCAATAGATTATACATAAATGCTGGTGATTTTGGAAACAGAAAAAATACTAATTAGAACTTTAGGTGAACAGAAAGGCTCTTAAGAATATCCTCATGACTCCTCCTCATGATTATAAAGCTTTAGAAATACAGACATAGCGTTTGAATTTTATACATTCGCACGATGTCTTTGCACAGTTGTCTATCGTAAAATCAGAGCATTCAATGCACGGCGGTTTATCCTTAATGGTTCCTACAAGTTCTTTGTATAAGTCCACAAAGACATAATCTATGCTGCTCTTCTTGCAATCCCTGTTCTGCTCGGGTTTAGATACGTCTTGAGTCAAGTCGTAAGAAGGATACTGTAGAACCTCATCCAGCATCCCTTCAGTTATAATCTTATCCATTAAAGATAGGAACTTGTGCTTATTTGTTGACTTCATGCATTACCTCCCCAGGCAATGAAAAATTGAACTCAACCCACAAAAAAAGAGGGGGAAATCCCCCTCTTTTCTTATTTTGCCTTAGCAGCTGCCTCAGCAGCCTCTCTAACCTTTTTGGGCGCTGTGAGTGCCTCCACAAGATAACCCATCGCTGTTCCAGCTA